>WFYH01000264.1 GCA_015490215.1 Aquificaceae bacterium | reverse complement strand
GAAGAGTGGGAGCACATAGATAAAGCGGTTGTGGAGGTTGCTAAGGACACCCTCGTATGTAGAAGGTTCGTTCCCGTCGTCGGTCCCATAGGACCCGGGCACCAGATGGTTTCCTACGATGTGATCTACGGGATGGAGCCGGGGGTGTGCGAGATAAAACCCGGGCAGGAATACGAAGCCTGCGAACCCGTCCGCACTGGAGTAAGGAAGCATATACCCATACCAACCCTCTACAAGGATTTTGTAATCTCTTGGAGGGATCTTGAATACTTCAGGCAGTTTAACATACCCATAGACACCTCAAACGCCGTAGCTGCGGCGGTTGCCACAGCCGTTGCGGAAGACACCTTGATACTGCTCGGAAACAAGAACCTCGGTCTTGAAGGTCTCATGACAGCCGAAGGCATAAACACCATGTCCATGAGCGACTGGTCAAAGGTGGGAAACGCCTTTACCGACGTTGTGGAGGGGATATCCAAGCTCGTTGAGCAGGGCTTTTACGGAAACTACTACCTTGTGGTGAACCCCAAACTCTACTTCCTCCTCAACAGGATGCACGACAATACGGGCCTTTTGGAAATAGAGCAGATAAAGAAGGTGGTGGAAGACGTTCTTCAAACCCCCATAATGCCCGAAGATAAGGCGCTTCTTGTCTCTGCGGGACCTCAAAACTTTGACCTCGTTATAGCTCAAGATATCTCCGTAGCTTACGTGGAGTCCTCCAACATGAACCACATATTCAGGGTCCTTGAGATGGTTGCCCTTAGGATAAAGAGACCCGGATCCATACTGGTGATAGGCAAAAGCTGATTCGGAAAGTTAATGTGGGTTCTCGGTCAGCACGATGAGCCGTATCGCAGGCTGAGAAATTCAATCCTCAATTTTGTAGGAAATACCCCTCTCGTAAGGGTAAGAAAGGTTTTGCCCAGAGATATACCTGAGACCATAGAGATATACGCAAAGCTGGAGGGCTTCAATCCCGGAGGTTCCGTTAAGGACAGACCCGCCCTCTCCATGTTCCTAAGTGCCCTTGAAGAGGGTCTGATAAAAGAGGGCAAGGTCGTTATAGACGCCACTTCGGGGAACACCGGAATAGCTCTCGCAATGGTGGGTTCTGCGTTAGGAGTGCCTGTAGAACTTGCAATGCCTGCTAACGTGAGCGAGGAAAGGAAAAAGATAATTCAGGCTTACGGAGCAAAGGTTTACCTCACCGACCCCTTGGAGGGAACCGACGGAGCAATCCTGTTTGTGAGGGACCTCGTTGAGAAAAATCCCGAGAGATACGTTTACCTTGACCAATATAACAACCCCGCTAACTGGAAAGCACACTTTTACTCTACGGGGATTGAGATATGGAATCAGACCGAGGGCAGAGTAACACACTTCGTGGCGGGTATAGGAACAGGAGGAACCATAATGGGAACGGGAAGAAGGCTTAAAGTATACAATCCCGATATTCAGGTAGTAGGGGTTCAGCCAGCCTACCCCTTCCACGGCATAGAGGGTTTAAAGCACATAGAAAGCTCCATAAAGCCGGGGATCTTTGATGAAAACTTCCTTGACAGAACCATATTCGTGGAAACCGAAGATGCCTACGAGCTGGCAAGGAGGCTCGCAAGGGAGGAAGCCCTCTTTGTGGGTCAGTCCTCGGGAGCAGCGCTTTGGGCTTGTATAAAGATAGCTCGTGAGCTGGTAGAAATGGGTCAAAAGGAGGCGGTTATCGTTACCGTCTTCCCAGACGGCGGAGAAAAGTATCTCACTACCGCTCTATTTGAGTGAGAAGTTCCTTTATATCACGAGGAATAGAAACAAGTTTACCTTCCTTTACCATGCAGTGCTTTGTTCTCCCCAGCGCCCTGACCTGCCCGTCCACGTAAACCTCGTAAGAGAAGGAGAAAGTAAAACGACTGACCTCCTCTAATCCTATTTTTATCTGAACCTCCTCGTCGTAAAAGAGGGGCTTTTTGAAGGTGCAACTTGCCTCAAGTAGGACTACCTCGTAGCCGAGCTTTCTTATCTCGCTGTAGGGTTTCCCCAAACTCCTTAAAAGTTCTCCCCTCGCCTCTTCAAAGTAGCGAAAGTAGTTAGAGTGGTGCACAACTCCTTGCGCATCGGTTTCGTAGAACTGAACCCTGCGTCTGTAAAGGATCATTGAGAACTTTTCTTTCTACGTCCCAAGACCCTGAGGGGAAGTCCCCAAACCTTTGTAAAGTATTTCCCTGCAGTATGATCAAAGGCATCAGAAGAGGAGTAGGTAGCAAGTTCTTCCGAATAGAGGGAGTTGGGAGACTGCCTGCCCACCACGGTTACCAAACCTTTGTATAACTTAAGGCGTACCTCTCCCGTTACAAAGCGGGCAAGGGTGTTTGTAAAGGCGTCTAACGCCTCACGCAGGGGACTGAACCACAGCCCTTCGTATACGAGCTTTGCGTATTCGTTAGGAACATGAGAAAGAAAGTAGTGGAAGGTAAACCTGTCGGTAACGAGGGAAAGAAGATCCCTGTAAGCTTTATACAGAACCGTAGCACCGGGTGCCTCATAGATCTCCCTGCTCTTTATACCCACGAGCCTGTTTTCCACCATGTCTATCCTACCAATTCCATGACCACCCGCTATGCGGTTCAGATCTTCTATAAGTTCGCTGAGTTTTTCATATTTCTTCCCATTCAAGGTTTTCGGAGTTCCCTCTTCAAAGCTGAGAGTTACATATTCGGGGTCCTCGGGAGCCTCCTCGGGGGAACGGGTTATCTGATAAGCATCCTTCGGAGGTTCCCGCCAAGGATCCTCAAGGGG
>WFYH01000263.1 GCA_015490215.1 Aquificaceae bacterium | reverse complement strand
GAGATAGCCCAAAAGCTGTTCGGATACGTGCCCGTCATATACTCCACGCCCCTTACCGAGGCGGTTGGCTTTCGGTGGAGGACTCAGATAAACGAAAACGCCAAGACCCTTGCTTACACCGCTGTCCTTCCAGAGATGCACCACAACGAGGTGGTGGGTCTTGAAAACGTCCAGATAAGGGAAAGGTGCTCCTTCGTGGTTATGTTTGACCCCAAAGACCACGAGAGAATAAGAAGGAGGGTGGACATAACCATAAAGATCCTGAAAGACATGGGTGTGGTTCCCATCGTTATCGGTGGCGACGGAAACTCCTTCTTGGCGAGGACCCTTTACCTTATCCATGTAGGGGACTGGATGAGCTACTACCTTGCCGGTAGATACAAGTTTGACCCTCTGCCCGTAAAGACCATAGACGCCATAAAGGAGGAACTAAAAAAGAGCTGATATGCCGCTTGTATCGGGAAGGATAATCTTTGATAAGGCTAACGAGTTCGGCTTTGCGGTAGGGGCTTTTAACTTCAGCAACCTTGAATTTCTAAAGGCTATCCTTGAAGCTGCAGAAGAGGAGGAAGCTCCCGTTTTCGTCCAGACCACCGAAAAGGCTATAAGGTATGCGGGCATAGAATACCTCTCGGGGATGGTCCATGCGGTAAAGGACAGATACAAGATTCCCTTTGCCCTACACCTTGACCACGGGAAGAGTATAGATACCGTTCTCCTTGCCATAAGGCACGGTTACACCTCGGTGATGATAGACGCCTCGGACAAACCCTACGAGGAGAACGTAAAGATTACCTCCGAAGTAGTTTCACTATGCGCTCCCCTCGGCATATCGGTTGAAGCAGAATTGGGGAATTTGGAAGGCGAGGAAGCAGAAACCCGTCTTGCGGATCCCGAGCAGGCAAAGGATTTCCTTCTTAGAACCGGTGCGGACGCCCTTGCGCCTGCGGTCGGCACAGCCCATGGCATACTCAAGCTCAGAGAAAGAAGTGAAATAGACTTTGAAAGGATAAAGAGGACAAAGGAGCTTACCAACGCACCCCTCGTCCTGCACGGGGCATCGGGAGTCTATAAAGAATACGTAGAAGGGATAAACCTCTACGGAGGACTTGTGAAGGAAGCCAAGGGCATCCCCGACGACCAGATAAAAAGGGCGGTTGAGATGGGTATAAACAAGGTCAACACAGACACAGACCTAAGGCTTGCCTTTACCTATGCCTTAAGGAAGATCTTAGCGGAAGAAAAAAGCACCATAGACCCGAGGAAGATCCTTAAACCCGCCATGGAGGAGGTTAAGGAGGTCGTAAAGAGAAAAATCAGACTCCTTCGCTCCAGCGGAAAGGCTTCACTTTTTTGAGGTAACCTTCTTTTGAAGTTCCTTTACTCTTTTAAAAAGATCCTGCCAGTTTTCCGAGTAGCGGTAATACATCCAGTAGGCTACAGCTTCCTTCTCCTCTTCGGACATACCCTGACCTATAGGAGGCATCACCCCAAAGAAAGAGTAAGCCGCAGGCTTGCACACTCCCTTTTCCTTTGAAGGATTGGTTATGTAATCCTTAACGAATTCTATAAATTCAGGCTCGTTGGGGAAAAACTCCTTTACCCTTGCGGAAACTAAGTTCATGGGAGGCGCATCTATGTTCTCCGGTCTGTGACCGCTTAAGACCTTGAGGCGAGCCTTCAGAAAGTCAAAGAGAGAAGCCTTCTCCATGTGACAGAGGGAGCAGTTGTTTTTGTAAACCTCGTAACCTTTCCTTAGAAACTCGTAGTCTACCTCTTCGGCTAAGGTAACAAATGCCCCAGCCAGCAAACCCAATAAGAGTTTTAGAATATTCATATATATTAATTTAGCCCGAAAAAGGTTCACGTCAATTTTTCCGATGATTCATGAATTTAGTAGAAACAGTCTCTCTTTGGGGGTAAGCCTATGAGCACAGAGGAAATGGTGAAAATCCTTGAGGAGATTCTAAAGCTTATGGATAAGGGCAATTATGATGAAGCGAGAATCTATCTGGAAATCCTTATAGATCTTTTGAAGAAGGAGATAGAATCGGGAGAATCAAGCTATGAAGAGAAGGCTTAGTTAAGGAATATGTTCTTATCCCTTCCAAAGGTTTAAACTCTGTACGGCAGGTTAGGAACGTTGAGAAGGAAAAAAGTAAAGTATAGAAAAACAGCTGATCCTCTTTTAACTCCACACGGCAGATTAGGAGCTGAGGTGAGGGCGAAGGAGGACGTTTACCTTGACCCTGCTTTCAACTCCACACGGCAGATTAGGAACCAGGGCGGTGATAGAGTTTCTTGTTTCCCTTGAGAGGGCACTTTCAACTCCACACGGCAGATTAGGAACTCAAGTCAATCCCACCCTCCCTCGTCCAAGACCAAGTAACTTTCAACTCCACACGGCAGATTAGGAACACCATCCAGCATCTTCTTTATCTCACTCTTTTGTTTTCTTTCAACTCCACACGGCAGATTAGGAACCAAGCCCACCCTTACCATCAGAACCTCAGAAAAGAACCTTCCTTTCAACTCCACACGGCAGATTAGGAACGATCTACTTCCCACACTCCATATCGTTCGTCGTAGACGCTTTCAACTCCACACGGCAGATTAGGAACCAGAGTCTTCCGTCTCTCGGGCTTCTTCAACAGAAAACCAAACAGCTTTCAACTCCACACGGCAGATTAGGAACCTTGGCTTTTCTGATCCATGATCTGATCTCCTTCTCCATCTCTTCTTT
>WFYH01000262.1 GCA_015490215.1 Aquificaceae bacterium | reverse complement strand
GTGGAGGGGGCAGGTTGGGGGATAGTCCTTTCGGAGCTTTTCGCCTTTCTCGTTTACCTCTACCTTACCCTTATCAAAGGAAAGCCCTTCAGGCTTGAGCCTAAGATTGACAGAGGGCTTTTCTTAAAGTTCCTGCGCATAGGCACACCTACCGCAGTGGAGAGGGCTGTTACCTCCCTCTCTTTTAACATCTTTGTGGGCTTTCTCGCCCGCTTCGGGGATAAGGTTCTTGCCGCCCACCAGATAGGACTCAGGGTTGAGAGCATATCCTTTATGATAGGCTTCGGCTTTATGGTCGCCTCAACGGTTATAGCGGGGCAAAACTACGGAGCCAAAAACTACAAGGGTCTCATCTACGGGGTCAAATTTACCGCCCACCTGACCGCCGTTATCATGGGTCTCTTGGGTCTTCTGCTCGTGATTTTTCCGAAATACCTTACCTTGCCCTTCAGCAGGGATCCAGAGGTTATAAACTGGGCGGTTTACTATCTGATAATCGTAGGAATATCTCAGGTTCCCATGGCTTACGCTGTAATCTTTTCGGGTGCTCTCAAAGGTGTAGGGAAGACTAACATCACCATGGTGGTAAACATAGACTCTTTCTGGTTCTTTAGGATAATCCCCTCCTACCTGTTCCTTAAGTTTATTCACTCCCCGCTGGTTCCGTGGGTCTTTATGACCGTTGAGATGTTCCTGAGGGCGTTTCTGTTTTTCTTTGCCTTCAGGAAATATGCGGGCAGGCTAACGGGCGGTTTACGCCCTGACACCGATAAATAGGGTAACGTTCCCTGTATCGTCGTAAAAGAGAACCTCCATATCCCCGAAGGCTTTGAGGAGTTCCCCCTTTTTCAGTAGATAGTCCCTGTTGAAGTCAGGTCTTTCCCTGAGGTAGTTCTCGTTGTAGGTCTCATAGATCAGAAGCCCTCCCCTTTTGAGGGATCTCTTCATTCGGGAGAAGAGGCTCCTGTCAAGAAAGTAGGTGCACACGATAAGGCTGTAGCGCTCGGGTTTGAAGGAAAACTTTGCAAGGTCAAGGACTTTGAACACCACATTGGATAACCCTTTTCTTTTTGCACTCACTCGGGCTACCTTGATCGCCTCACGGGAGATGTCAACTCCGGTTACCTTGAAGCCCTTTTCGGCAAGATAGATTGAGTTTGTCCCAGTCCCGCAAGCCATATCAAGGGCTTCTCCGAGGGATGCAAAGGCGGAGAACCTGACTACTGAATCTCTGAGTGGTGTCTTTCTGCCCCTTCTGTATCTTTCGTTCCACTTGCGGACAACCTCCGCTCCGCTTGCCACAGCCATAACCGAAGGCTATTATATGTTTAAGAAATGCACGAGATAAGGGAACCTCTTAAAGGCTTCACTATGAAGGTGACCCTTCTTCCCGTCTCCGAGGTGAAAATTCCCTCTATTCAGCGGGAGCTTTCCGATAACCTCGTTAAAAGGCTGATGATGTCCATAGAAAAGGTGGGCTTTGTGGAACCTATACTTGTAATTGAGGGGCAAGAAGGGTATGAGGTTATAAACGGTCAGCACAGGCTTGAGGCGGCAAAGCTTTTGGGTCTTGAAGAGGTTCCGGCGGTGGTGCTTCCTTACGAGATAAAGGATTACATAATAAGCCTGAACACGGAAAAGGCACCCAACCTACGTGACAAAGCCCACCAAGCTTACGAGATCTTCTCCGAATACCTGAAAAAGAACCCCTCCATGGAGGAATATGAGCTACAACCAATGGTAGAAGAACCCTATTACCTGACCGTAGGGTTTGTTATAGAGAGGTTCGGGGAAAGGAGGTTCCCCGGATACGCCTTTGAAAAGGTTCTAAAGAAGGCAGATGAGTTCTTGGAACTCCACTTAGAGGAGGCTCAAAAGGAAAGGGAAAGGCGTGCTCAGCTCCTTCTGGAGGTAAAGGACGTTCTCAATGAGCACTACGAGACTCTTGGTCTCAAAAACGCTCTCCAGAAAGAAGCCATCGTCACCAAAGCCTTTCAGAACATATACGGTAAGAGAGTGAGAACGATAGAGGACGACTTTTATACGGTCTTTGAAAAACTTAAGGAGGAAATACCGAGGGTAACCTTAACTGAGGAGGAACTTACGGAATTTTAATAAAATCTCTTACAGGGGGATGAGCATGAAGGCAAAAAAGCTTCTTTTGGGAGCGGTTCTTTCCGCAGGTATTTTCGGTTGCGGCGGTTACGACAGCGTGGGCATCTCCGACGACAACACCGCCGAGGCAAGGAGATACGAAGTTCAGCAGGCGCTTGACGAAGGTAACTATGATTTTGTCATTCAGGCACTTGAAAACGATCCCACCTACGGGGGTGCCTTTACCCGTGAAGAGGGTCTGATGAACCTTGCAGCAGCTTATGTGGGAAGGGCAGGTTTTGATATTAACGATGTTATAAACGAACTCGTGGATATAGCGGACCAAACGACTGGTAATGACGACTTTTCAACCTTCATCAGGGCTTTAACAGCAAACCTCAGGGAAAGGGCTTCTCTTTGGCTACGGCGGGCTTCAGAAACTTACGCTCAGATAGCTCCTTCTTGCACCTCTCCTGCAACGGAGATTGAAAGAGATGCTTGCTTCTACAGAGCTGTGGTAGATGCTACCAACGCAGCGGCAACTGTGGCTACGGTCGTGGAAGATGTAAATACATGGCTCAATCCTACGGGATGTTCCGATGACGCCAATCAAAACAATGTTGGAGACGAAGCAGACGCTACCGCTTGTGCTATAGAGTATGCCGTTGCTTCTTCTCCTCCTGATACAGGCTCTTGTTCTATATCTGCAGTAACTTACTCTGTGGAAAATTCCTCCCTTACCTTTGATGATGGAACCAACACCTACACCTTTAAACTTTTGAAGATAGATGTTTCTCCCTCAGGAGGTTGCTCCGATACAAATACCTTTTACAGGCTTATAGACACTTCAACAAATTCGGTCGCTGTAACCGAAGGATACTGTGACATTAACTTCAACCCTTGTAGTTCACCGGATGGTTCAAACTGTTTCCCTTGTCCTGTGGTTGACCCTACAAGCGGTAATGCGGTTGACATAGTAGAGACGGTGGTAAACACCATAGAAACATCTCAGGATATAATTACGAATCTAGTTGCCGGAACGGATGCAGCGCAAGCTGTTAATGACTTCATACAGGAAGTGTGCGGTGTAGATCAAAGCTGCACACAGGATGAGATAGCTAACTATCTCCAATCCCTGTAGGGGAGGTAATGTTATGAAAAAGGTTTTGGTCGGTGCTCTTTTAAGTTCTTCTTTGGCTTTTCCGATAGCCTTTGAGTATCCTTACATCTACAAGGATCCCCGTGTTATGGGTATGGGAGGAGCCTACGTTGCGGTAGGAGG
>WFYH01000261.1 GCA_015490215.1 Aquificaceae bacterium | reverse complement strand
TATAACCTCCACTTCTATCTGGGCACCGAGGGGAAGCTCGCTCACGCCTACGGTTACCCTCGTAGGCTTAGGGTCAACCCCTTCAAGGAAGGAGGAGTAGATTTCGTTTAGATCCTTAAAGCGTGCCACGTCCGTCACGTAGACGGTTATCCTTACTATATCCTCCTTCCTATAACCTGCAGAAGAAAGGATATTCTCTATATTCTTAAAAACCTGCAGGGCTTGCTCTTTAAAGCCCTCCTTCAGCCTCCCCGTTTCGGGGTCAATTCCTATCTGACCCGAAAGATACAAAACACCGTTCACCTCAAGGGCTTGGGAGTAAGGACCCACAGGCTTCGGTGCTCCGGAACTTTTAACCTCTTTCCTCATGGAAACTTTTATTTTAACTCCAAATCAGACCTCAATACCTTCCTTGTCCAGAAGCTCCTTCAGGTTCAATTTTACACCACCGAAAACTTCTATATACCTGTCCCAATCGGTAGTTATCCAATCTTTGCCATTTTCTGCCACCATAACCTTTTTTACCTTCGTTATATACCAGATTACCCTCTGAACGCCTGCATTCAAGAGGTCAGCGGTCTTTTCGTACATATATTCCTCAAAGCTTGAATACCCGCTCAAATCTGCCTTTGTGTCTATCTCTATAACCACGATGGGCGGTTTCTTTGTATATCCTTTGGAGGGGCTTTTCATGTCCTCCCTTTTGTAGATTGCTATGTCTAAGCTTCTAAAGCTGTCCGCCGAAGTGAAGAAGCCGAGTTCGCCACCTAATACGATAAAGTCATCTCCTAAGTTATCCATCAAAAACTTACCAATTAAAAGCAGGAGGATAGCGTGGAGCTCGCCGCTTCCCATAATGACTTCCGGGTCCAGCTCACCCCTGAGAACTTTTCTGTAGTTCTTATAGTATATGGGTTTACCCCTTACCCTCTCATAGGTGAGGATCTTCAAGAGTTCTTCCCTTCCCTTCTCGGAAAGGGCCTTCTTTACTGCAACTTTTGCCATATCAACTCAATAAGATAATCCGAACTTGCAGGGTATTATAAATATAATATCCATTCCAGCGGGTGTGGCGGAACTGGCAGACGCGCCGGACTTAGGATCCGGTGCCCGTAAGGGCGTGAGGGTTCGACTCCCTCCACCCGCATTTGCAAAGGAAGTAAAAGTTGAAGATAGGGATCTTAAGCAGGTGGAATGCTACTTGCGGGGTGTCTTTACACGCGGAGCTGATAGGGAGGGAGCTTCTTAAAAGATCTCACACTATAAAGGTCTTTGCTCCCTACCTTCAGAGTGCGGGCAGGTGGTGGCACCACAAGCTGATAAGGGAGGACGAAGACTTCGTTGAAAGGGTCTATTCAGAGCTTTCCCCCGACGGTGAAGAGGGTCACTTAGACATTGATAGGGTTCTGAAGGAGGAGTTCAATTTCCTGCTGGTGGAGTCCTATGAAAAGATGCCCTATCGGGATACGGAAGAACTGGTAAAGAGATTAAAGGAAAAGGGTGTCCCTTCCTTGGCGGTTATCCACGAGGGAACGGCGGAAGATATAAAGTATGACCTATCCCTCTTTGATGCGGTTGTCGTCTTTGACAGAAGGTATAAGGAAGAAGTCATAGGGGGAAAGGTTCCCGAAGGGAAAATCTATGAAATACCTTACCCCTGCCTTCCGCCCGTGGAAAGGGAAAGGAAGTTTGCGGAGGACGGGAAGATAATCTTCTTTTCCTTCGGAAGGCAACCGGTAGAGGAATACGAGGATTTTGTTTTAGCCCTAAGGGAGATACACAGGCGCTTTCCCAACACGGTCTACAGGGTAGTGAGGGCGGGTCAGCTCCTTGAGGTTTCCGATCCTTGGATAGTTCAGGAAGAAAAGATCCTTGACATAGATGAGATTTACCGTTACCTACTTAGTTCTGACTTCCACCTTCTTCCTAAAGGAAACACCCGTAGAGTGGTGGTCTCCTCAACTTTTTACCAAACGGTGGGATCCCTTTGCATAACCGTCTCAAGGGACTCAAGGTTCTTTGAGATGCACAAAAGGGAAGGGTCAATTATCCTCTACGAGGACAGAAACGACTTGGTGGCAAAGCTCACAAGGGCTATAGAGGATGAGAACTTCAGGGAGGAAGTCAGGAGGTCCGCCTACAGGCTTGCCCTGCACAACTCGGTAACAAAAATTACCGACAGGTTTGAGGAATTAATCAATTCTATTGTCGTGAAGAACGGTCATTAGGTCGTCCAACTTTATTCGTCCTATCCCTATCACCGAATCCGCTCCGCCGTAGGATATGTAGACGTATCCGTCCTTGAGATCCGCACCGCAGGGAAAGACAACGTAGGGTCTGTCTCCGAACCTCTCATATATCTCTTTAGGTTCCATTATGTAAAAGGGCGTTACCGCAGTAAAGAGCCCTTCCTCGTTCATCAAAACTGCAAAGACCCTGTAAACCTCCATGAACTTGTCCACCCCGTGTATAAGGACTAAGAACTCATCGTTTACCCTTATGGGCGGGGTAGCCCAACCGAGCTTCTTTTCAAACTCATCCTGCTCCTCAAGGACCGTGATGTTGTCGCCTATAATTA
>WFYH01000260.1 GCA_015490215.1 Aquificaceae bacterium | reverse complement strand
TATACAGGATCTCCGAAGCCTTTGAAAAGCTTCCCAAATCTGCAACTGTAACAAACGTCTTGAGCTTAGAAATGTCTATCATAATCAAACTTTAATTATAGTATAAGCTCTACTTATTGCAAGGGCGCAATGCATACAATTTAAAAACCGAGGAAGCTCAGGATCCGCTCCTTAAAAATAACCCCCAAGAAGCACCCGAGGGACAGGAAGGGTCCGAAGGGTATAACGAACTGAAGATTCTTGTTTTTTAAGAGTATCGGGAGGACTGCCAAAAGCCCTACGAAGCTCCCGAGAAACAAGGCGCTCAGAACACCGTATATACCCGTAAAGGAACCCACAAAGGCAAGGAGCTTTACATCCCCGAAACCTAGCCCTTCCATCTTTCTGACCTTAACGTAGTAGGTGTATATAAGAAAGGGTATTAAAAATCCTGCACCTGCTCCCAACAGGCTTTCGTAAAAGCTTATATCTTCCCTTATGGGCGACAGGAGAAGACCTACCGCTATTCCCGGGAGGGTTATTGAATCTGGAAGGAGGAAAGTTTGAAGATCTATCACCGAAAGAACCAAGAGAGCGGAGAAAAAGGCGTAATAAATGAAAGCCTCTTTGGTTAAACCCCACTTGAGCAGGCAGGTAACCGCCAGAAGACCCGAAGCAAGCTCAACCAACGGATACTGAAGGCTTATTTTCTGCCCGCAGCTTCTACACTTTCCCCTCAAAAGCAGAAAGGAGAGAACAGGGACGTTATCATACCACCTGATCGGGGTCCCGCACTTGGGACATTTGGATCTTTCAAAGAGGAAAGGTTCGCCCTTCGGCAGTCTGTAAATAACTACGTTGTAAAAGCTACCCAAGATCAGTCCGAGTATGAAAGCCAAAAGAAGCTCTATGAGGCTCCCTCCTCTGCGGGTTTACTTTCAAGCCCGAGGACCCTTCCCATATCAAGGACGAAGGCGCTCGCCACGAACACCGAAGAAAAGGTTCCGACTACTATGCCCACCACGAAGGCGAACATTATGTTTGATAGAGCATGCCCGCCGAATATAAAGAGGGCAAGGGCGGTAACGAAGGTTGTAACGGAGGTCATGATGGTCCTTGAGAGAGTCTGGTTTATGGAAAGGTCCATTACATCCTCTAAGGGTAGGGTCTTTCTTATGCGGAGGTTCTCCCTTATGCGGTCAAAGATAACCACCGTATCCGCCACCGAGTAGCCCGCAACTATAAGTAGGGCGGATATAACCTCAAGGTTCACCTCCCTGTAGGTTAGGGAGTAAGCACCTAACACTATGAGGACATCGTGAACGAGCGCCAAAAGGGCACCTATACCCCACAGGGGTTTAAACCTGAAGGCTAAATACACGAGTATCCCCGCAAGGGCGCTCAGTATCGCCAAGATGGCTCTTCTGCGAAGCTCTTCGCTGATGATACCTCCGACCCTCTCCTCCCTGATTAGCTGGTATTTGCCCACCTGCGCAAGAGCCTGCCTAACGGAGGAAGGATCTTCTCCCTCTCTGATCTTGACTATGTAGCTGCCCTCTTTTGTCTCTTGGACGAGGAAGGACTTGACCCCCTTCTCTTTGAGGTGCTTTCTCACCTCCTTTATAGGAACCTCCTTTTCAAAGCGGACCTCTATTACTCTGCCGCCCGTAAAGTCAAGCCCCAAGTTGAGACCCCTCGTAAAGAGCAAAAATAGACTGGCTACCACGAGGAACAGGGAAACCCCGTAGGAGAGGTAGCGGTATTTAAGAAAGCGAAACTTTATCTCCATAAAAACCCCTTACATCAGCTTGCACTTGGTATTTATAAGACCGAAGTTCCCCCCCTTCTTCCTGTAGAGTATCCTCAAAGACCCCGTGCTTATATCCACGAAGGGAATGAAGAAGGCTCCAGTTTCCTCCAGTTCCACCATAGCGTCCTCTACGCTCATGGGTTTTTCAAGGGCAAGCTCCTCCTCAACTATAAGGGGTTTTTCCCTTTCTTCCGCGGGGAGGGTTTCCGGTGCATGCATCTGCTCCTTTATCTTTGCGGATACCCTTCTTTGCTCAAGTCTCCTCTGCTTGAGTTTTATGAGTTGTCTTTCTATTTCGTCAAGAACCTGATCAAGGGCGGTGAACACATCCGTGTCCTCTTCCCAAGCGTGCACCGATCCGTGAGGGACATTTTTAAGATACATGTGCATATCAACCCTGTAGACTATGGGCTTGCTGTCCCCGGCAAAATCTTTGTGTCTTGACCTTACCGCAGAAATGGAGACTATAACCTCCGTTTCGTCTTCCCCGGCTTCCTTCAGATATCGGGAAAAGCGCTTAAGTTTGCCCTCTATGAAGCTCTTCATGGCGTCGGTTATCTGAATGTCCACGCCCCTGAACTCTATGTTCATCTTCCGACCTCCGAGGCTTTTTATTTTAACTCTTCCCGGCTAAAATTTTCCCCCATGGAAGTCCTAACAAACCTATACCCCCTTGAGGTTAACTTGAAGGAGGGGGAGTTTACGGTCTTTTCGCCCCACTTTTCACCCGAAACCGATTTTGTAAACAGGACAAGGTATAGGCTGGGTAGTAGCTACAGGCGACCTACCATCTTTAGAGACGGCACCTTCTGGGTTCAGGGCAGGGTGGAGGAAGAAGCGAGAGAGGTAAAGATCTCACCTACGGAAAAGGTTCTGCTCAGAAGGGAAGGAGTAAAACGTCTCGTATCCTTTCTGTCAGAGAGGGAGCTTGGGGACTTCGTAAGGGACGTTCTGAGGTTTTCGGACTTTAAGAAGGAAAGGCTCGTCGGAAGGATAGAAGGGAGAACCTTCGGGGATCTGCTCATATACCTTGTGGTTCAGGAGAATGTCCTGAGGAGGGATAAGAGGTTCCTCCTTCAGGTTGACTTTAAGTTTAACCTGCTGCTTGAGAAAAGCGTTCAAAATCTGATTGAAGAAGGAAAATTAAAAGCGGAAGATGTTCGCTGGTATCGTTTAAAACCCGTGGGGATAAGGTCGCCCGGCGAAGTTTCCGAAATAAGAAGGCTTCGTGATCTGGGAAAGGAATTCGTAAAAGGGATGGCGGATATATCCGAAAGCCCAATTACTAAAGAGGCGTGGAGAAAACTTCTCAAGGACGAGGACGCTTACCAAAGGGAATACGTGATCACCCTTGAAGGGCGTTACACCTACCCCGCAAGCCTTTTGAAAATAGCCATCTCGCCCGAAACGATAGAGGAGGGAATCTACCGAAAGCTTGATAAGGTGATCAAACCCGAGCCTGCGGAGAGGTTGAGGATAATCAGAAAAATCGTCAGAGAGATAGGGGAGATACTTTCGGAAAAAGGTATAAAGGTAAACGATAAAGAGGAAGCAGCGGATGGAAGGATAAGCTACAACAACGTTGTGGTGGACGGAGAGGGAAGATCTTTCAGGGTCAAAAACAATACCCTGCAGTTTATCAGAAACCTTACCCCCTTCGTAACCAAAGAAAAGGTAAAGGTGTTCGTCCTCTTCGTAGAAAAGGAAAAACCTAGCGAGGAAATTAAAAGGCAGAGGAAGAGATTTATGACCGAGCTGAGGGACTTCCTAAGGGATAAAGGTATAACCTTAGAAAGCAGCGGTAGCGAAAGGGTAAGGGGAAAGACCAGATCCGAAGTTCTGATGAAGCTTTCTTCCCTTATACCTAAGATAGGGGAGCCCGACATAGTTCTTGCTTTTCTGGATCAATACGAAAAAGCGGATCCCTACGAAGAGGAGGTTTATATCTACGACTACCTCAAAAGCAAACTCCTAGAGAGGATGATAAACCTTCAGGTGGTTCTGAATGAAACCCTGCTAAAGGACTATGCGGACGAAAATTCCGGCGGATATGTCCTGCTCAACGTTGCAGTTCAGTTTATGGCAAAAACTGGCAATATGCCTTACAAAATCAAAGGCGGAATCGAAGGGGCAGATTACTTCGTAGGCATAGACGTAAGCAGAATAAAGAGAGGTAGCTCTGCGAAGAATATGGGAGCCTTTACCGAAATTTTCGCCAAAGACGGGAGCTTTTTAAGATACAAGATCCTGTCCGAGGTAGCTTACGGAGAGAGGTTAACGAGAAGATCCCTGCAGGAGCTGTTTTTGAGTTTAAGAGAAGTGGGGGTAAAGGAAGGGTCACGGATAGTCTTTCACAGGGACGGGAAGTTCCAAGGGGACGAGGTGGAAAACTTTATATACCTGTCGGAAGAGTTCGGCTATCGGGCTGAGCTGGTTGAAGTTGTAAAGACAGGAAACCCGAGGATGTTCGGTGATAACTTAAAGGGGTGTTACTATAAACTCGGAGAGGATACAATCGTGCTTGCCACTTACAACAGGGTTCCGAGGGGAACCCATAAGCCTCTGAGACTCAGAAGGGTTTACGGTGAGCTTCCCATAGAAACTGTAGCCTCGCAGGTTCTGAGCCTTACCCTGATGAACTTTTCCTCCTTCCAACCTTCTAAGCTCCCTACCACCACCCGCTACTCGGACAGGATAGCAAAGCTCCTGCTTAGAGGTGTGGAACCTTCAAGCAAAGAGGACAAAATTATGTATTGGCTTTAAAAGGAGGTTCGGACATGGCAACGATCTCTGTAGATTACATAAAGGATAAGATCCTCGGAGGCGAGAGGATAACCTCCGAGGAGGCTTTGGAGCTTTTCAGGGGGTCGGACCTTACCACCCTCGGTGTCCTTGCCAATTTGGTTCGCAAAAGGAAGCACCCTGAGGACATAGTCACCTTCGTAATAGACAGGAACGTAAACTACACCAACGTGTGCGTGGCGGGTTGTAAGTTCTGCGCCTTTTACAGAAGGAAAGGCGACAGCGATGCCTACGTTTTGGACATGGAAACCATCCTCCGAAAGGTTCAGGAGCTTGTAGATTGGGGGGGAACCACTCTTCTCATGCAGGGCGGTATAAACCCCGACCTTCCCCTCAGCTTTTACGAGGAGATGATATCAACCATAAAAGAGAAATTCCCCCAAGTTCAGATACACTGCTTTTCCGCCCCGGAGATAGTTTACCTTTCCAAGCTTGAAAAGATCAGCGTAAGGGAGGTTCTTAAAAGACTAAAAGATGCGGGTCTTATGTCCCTTCCCGGCGGTGGGGCGGAGATACTCTCTCCCGAGGTAAGAAAACAGATATCCCCGGGCAAATGCACCGTTGAAGAATGGGAGGAGGTTCACAGAGCTGCCCACGAGCTTGGGATGACCTCAACCGCTACCATGATGTTCGGGCACATAGAGAGTATAGAACACATAGTTGAGCACCTTGAAAGGGTAAGAAGAATTCAGGATGAAACGGGGGGCTTTACCGCCTTCATCCCTTGGACCTTCCAGAAGGGAAACACCCAGCTTGACCACGTGGAAACCGCTTCAAGCACTTATTATCTTAAGGTTCTTGCCCTCTCCCGTATATACCTCGATAACTTTGAAAATGTGCAAAGCTCCCACGTTACCCAAACCATGGCTGTGGGAGTGGTAGGACTCCACTTCGGAGCTAACGATCTCGGATCCGTAATGATAGAAGAGAACGTAATATCTTCCACAAACTTTAAGGTGAGTATTCCCAAAGTGGAAGATATGGTAAGGGCTATAAGGGACGCCGGATTTAAACCCGCCCAAAGGGATACCTACTACAGGATAGTGAAGAGGTTCTTCTGAGGTGAAAATTACCCCCAGAAAATAGATGATTTATGTCACAATATGTGCCTGAAAAAGTGAGGAGGGAAGGAACTATGAAGAAAAAAGTTTTAGCTTTCCTGACCGGTGCCCTTTTTGTCCCCGTCCTTTCGCAGGGCGCAGAGATAGGGCTTAAACTGGGTAACGCACAGCTTGAGTGGTCGGACGGAGACAACACCACCTTGGACGGTTATGCAAGTGTTTACTTTGGGAAGAGCTACAGTATTACACCCCTTATAAGCATTGGTCCATTCTTCGAAATAGGATACGGCAAAAAGGAAATAGGAGCTTACTGGTGTATCGGCTACGGGCTTTGCACAGTAGACCTTACCTATACCACTCTTGAGCTGAACGGTAAAGTTTCCCTTACACCGGTTCCTTTGGTGGAGATATTCGGCGGAGCGGGTGTATCCTACAACAGGTTTGGTCTTGATGCTAAGGATTACTATACCGGTCAAAATATAGGCACTGTTACTGATGAAACCGGAAGCGGGTTTCAAGGTTTTGGAGGGGCGCAACTTAACATAAGTAGGTTCGGTATAGGAGTTGAATACAAATACAAGAAGGTGAATACTGATTCAATAGATGCGGTTTCCCACTTGACCCTTACCTTATCCCTGAGGTTTTAAACTTTTTCGCAGAAATTATTGCCGGCGGTTGCCTTCCGCCGGTGACTTTATTACCCTCTTAAAAGTGGCTATAGAGTTTGAATTTGGGAAAAGGAAGGGTAACTTAGAAATAGGAGGTAGGTTTTCCTTTGGGGAAGGTATAAACGTCATACTCGGTTCCAACGGTTCGGGGAAAACTACCACCCTGCGGGTAATGGCGGGGCTTGAGCGTCCCGACAGGGGTTATATGAAGTGTTGCCGTGAGGTCTTCT
>WFYH01000259.1 GCA_015490215.1 Aquificaceae bacterium | reverse complement strand
TATGAAAGCTCCCGTGTCCTCTCTGTCTTTCTAAAACTTTCTTAACGGATGAATTTGATAGGGAAGAAATGATACTCCCGTGTCCTCTCTGTCTTTCTAAAACCCGAAACCACTAACTTTTCTAACGCTTGGGAGATAATCACTTACAAATATGTCCATTCCTGCAAATGAACTCAATTTTCGAAAATCGCCAATTCTGCCTATTCAGTTGCCAAGGAGCCGGCGGGCTCTTGCGTCCCGCTTATGAAATAGTCTATTCCCGCTCCGCATTCTTGTCAAGAGTTTTTATTTCTTGATTTCAAGAAATCTTGATTTTCTGAACCGCAAGCCTACCATAATACCTATGGGAAGGAAAAAGAAACCAAGCAAAACTAAAATGGTAAAAACTTCTATAACGCTTCCCAAGAAACTATGGGAGGAGCTGAAAATAAAGAGCGTTAAGGAAGGAAAGACTCTATCTGAAATAATCACAAAGGAGCTGGAGGAGATTAGAAGGATAAGAAAGCTCGGGATTCTGGAGGTGGTCGATGAACGTCAAAGTTCTCAAGCTGACAGCGAAGAGGGATAAGGTTAAGTTCAGCCTCCTGCTTCCCGAACTCAACAGGGAGGTGGAAGTTAAGCTCAGTCAGTTCAGATCCCTCCTCGAACACTTCGCCAGAGGAGTGAGGATAGCATACCTGAAGACATTAGCGAAAGCGGTTGAATCGTCGGGGGAAGAGGGCGAGGTAGACCTCAAGGTGGTCAATTCCGGCGAAATGGCAAAGAACTTTCCCATGAAGTATGGGATTTTCGAACTTGAAGGTTTTACGCTCCAGCTCGGCAAAGACGCCATCGCAAGCTCCATCAGATACACGATAGAAAAGGACATCAGGGACAACCTCAAGAAGGAGATGAAAGCCATCTCTATCAAGAGCGTTCCGATAATTGCCCGTGTTCATGTCACCAAGAACCACCCCTACGAGAAAGCCTTTGAGGAAGTTTTTAGGATATTTGAGGTTTCGGAGCCGGACGAAAAGGATCGTGTGAAGGTGAGGATAGGTGTGAAGCTCTTTAAGCAGGTGGAGGTGGAAGGGAGGAAGGTAACTCCCCTCCTCCTGGTAGAGACCGTTATGAAATTGAGGAAGCGGGATAAGGACTATCCGAGCATAAACAGCTACTACCAGATACTCAGGAGGATAGACAAGGGGAGAAGGGAGGAGGAAAAAGAAAGAGAGGAAGGAAAAGAAGAGAAGAGGAAAGATGTATACAGAGTGGCGTACGCGGGGCTGAGCTACAAAGAAGGCTCAGGTCTTTCGCTCCTCATCTCCTACAAGGTGCCCGTCGTTGCAACTGAGAAGGGAAGGGAAAATATCCTCGGAATAGACCTTGGACAAGCCTGCCCCGTTTACTGGTGTGTGATCACTCCGGAGCTTGAGGAGAAGAAGCTGACAAACGGCAAGCATCCGAGGGGGCGACTTGAATATCCCGTAAACCTTAAAGGAGCAATAAGAAAGCTGTGGAGAGCTAGGAGAAACCTTCTTTCTTCGCTCAGAAGGATAAACGAGCAGATAAAGGTTCTTGCTGAAAACAGGAAGGACATGAAGGAAAACCTCCTGAAGCAGAAGAGGCGGAAAGTAAGAAACCTAGAGGGCATGAGGCGGAAGGAAAAAAAACTCATGAAGAAGATGGACGAATTTCTCGCCAACGAGGTTATCAGAGTGGCTCTCAGGGAAGGTTGTGGAAGGATAAGGATGGAAAAGTTAGAAGATATAGACAAAACGGAGCTTTACTTTCCCAAGTGGAACTACGGACAACTCCAAAGCCTCATAGAACAAAGAGCCTCGCTATACGGGATAGAGGTGGAAAAAGTGAATCCCTACAAGACTTCCCAGAGGTGTCCTTCCTGCGGTTATATAGGGCAAAAGAAGGAAGAGGTAAGACCTAGAAGAGACCTCTTCAGATGTCCCAAGTGCGGAAAGGAGTTTTCTGCTGACTTTGTCGGGGCTTTCAACGTAGGGATAGGAGGCTGGGAGGCTTTCAAGCCTAAAAGAAGGTAAAGTTTTCCGAACACTCATAGTGGCCCCTCTCTGAAACAAAACCAACTTCCCTCACTATAATCCTCAAAAAGGAGGTGTAAGTGCTACGGAGGATAAGGTCATATATTCTTTGCTTGCTGATGACGAAAAGGTGTCCATAGGGATTGTGGATAGGCAGGTAGGCAAGGTTTCCAAGCTCACTATAACCAAAGATGGACGGTCAGAACCTCTTTCTCGCAAAAAGACCACCCCTATGCAAATGCGGACATACTCATAGAGAGTTCTTTTCCCATTGAGAAACTTTCAAGTCTCTTTGCTACCATTTCAGGCGTGCAGATGCTCAAGGTGAAATTTCCCGACACGAAACTCAGCTTCAATTACATTGGCGGAGCCGAGCCTGTCTGCATAGTATCGGGAAAAGAGGGAGAGGAGATACACAGGGGCTTTGATGCAGTTGAGAGTATCTCCATTCTAATGGACAGGCTCCGCACGGAAGAGATAGACGAGCTGGAAAGTATACACAGATACCCTGAGGAAATAAGGATAATAGCGGTCGTTGCAGACTAGCAAGATAAGTAGATTATCTTTATGATGGGATCGCTCAGGCTGACGAAGGCTTCCGAGGAAGAGCTGAAAGAATACAGAGAGAAGGTTATCTCCCTCTAGGATAAGATTTTTTCCGCTCTCGCTCCTCTGGGAGAGGCTATGTATCTCACAGGCGGGACAGCCCTTGTGAGGTTTTACTACGACCACAGGATTTCAGAAGACCTTGACTTCTTTACGAAAGAGACTGACCTAAAGGTTCTCGCCTCTAACATTGTGGAGAGGCTGAGGAAGACGGGAGTTGAGGTTGAAGTTGCCCTTCAGTCCGAATACTTCCTGAGACTGTTTGTAAACGGCTACAAGTTAGAGCTTGCCACGGAGTTCAACCACTATGGAGAGCTTATAAAACCTGGAAGATATAGGGGCTAACAATATAACCGCAAGGGAGGACAGGGCGGAGCTGAAAGACTTGGTGGATTTGTATTACATAACCGGGGATGTTCCCCTTGAGAGGCTTTTTGCGATAGCGGATAAAAAGAGAGTCCCCGTGGCTTACGAGAAGTTCCTTGCCATAAACATCCAGGATATTCAGGGAGAGGTTTCACTTATAAGTGAAATACTCCAAGACGAACTTACCGACTTTCTAAAAGCTCTCACCTAAGCAGTAAAGAACAACCTCAAAAAAAAGAAGAAGAGGTTTTCGCAGAGGTAGATAAAATGAGGATTTTTCCAACAGCCTCTCTTTACCCCTTGTAAGGGACTCCTTCGGTAGGAGAAGAGGGAACCGCATAGGTTCTCTTGGGCATCCTTCCCGCAAGGTAGGCAAGCCTTCCAGCTATGGTGGCGTATTTCATGGCAACCGCCATCTTTATGGGATCTTTAGCTTCAGCAAGGGCGGTATTGGTCAGAACTGCATCCACTCCGAGCTCCATAACCGGAGGGATGTCCACAGCGCTACCTATTCCCGCATCCACTATGACGGGAACGGAAACCGCCTCCTTTATGAATATAATGTTGTAGGGATTCTGGAGACCCAGCCCCGAACCTATGGGAGCGGCAAGGGGCATCACCGCCGCACAGCCTACATCTTCAAATTTCTTAGCGTAGACAGGGTCATCAAATATGTATGGAAGAACTATAAACCCCTCTTTAACAAGGACCTCCGCAGCTTTTAGGGTTTGCTCCATATCGGGAAGGAGGGTCTTCTTGTCTCCTATGACTTCCAACTTTATCCAGTTAATCCCCGTTGCTTCCCTTGCAAGCATTGCGGTTTTTATGGCTTCCTCTGCAGTGTAGCACCCTGCGGTATTTGGCAGTATCAGATACTTTTTCGGATCTATGTAGTCAAGGAGATTTTCCTTGGTGGGATCGGTTATGTTCACCCGCCTAACCGCAACGGTTATTATCTCTGCTCCGGAGGCTTCAAGAACCTCCTTATTTTGCTGGAAGCTTTTAAACTTCCCAGAGCCTATTATGAGCCTTGACCTGAAGCGCCTGCCTGCGATTTCAAAGGGGTCATTTTCAAGGAGCTTCTCGTAATCGGTCATCTTTCACCTCCAGATCTTTGAAAAATTTAATTTAGCTCTGCACTCTCCGAGGTCAAAGGTAAACTCTCCATCCCTTTTGAACTTACCCGTAAGCTCGTATTTACCCTCCCTAAGATGGTATATTTCCACCTCTTCGCTGTCTGGATCCACAATTACGTAGTATTTGACCCCCTGCTCTTCGTATATTTGAAACTTGATTATCCTGTCTTTCTCACGTGTGGGAAGGGAAAGGATTTCAAAAACCACCCTCGGTGGGAAATAAAGCCTCTTTTGGGAAAAGAGATCCCTTTCAAGATTATCGGAGCAGACTATCAGGTTGTCCGGTTCCAAAATTGTATCTTCAGAGATAACCCAGTCTATAGAAATTAGAGCAACACACTTTTCGCATCCTTTAAGTTCCTCTTCAAGCAAGGAACCTATGAGGAGACTTATCCTTTGGTGCTTTGGTGTGGGCATAGGGGACATGGCGTAGGGAATACCCTCTATAAGCTCCCATCTGCCTTCCCACCTTTCCCAGTCTTCAATCGTGTAGTAGGGAAGGAGCTTTACCTTCACTACCCACCCCCTACGAGTTGGACGATTTCAATTCTATCTCCTTCCTTTATCTTTCTCTTGGTGTATTCGGATTTAGGCACCACTTCTTCGTTTATTGCTACTGCAAGACCCACCTCACGGAACTTTACATTCATAACTTCAAGAAGCTCCATAACGGTCAGCTCTCTGTCAAAGGTTTTCTCCTCACCGTTAACCGTTACCCTCATGCCCATAAAAATAATGATACAGGGCTTTTCCCGCCTTGTGATTTAAATACTACCCTTAGTAGTAGTGAACTACCTCGCATTATAGATACGAGGCTTCGGGTAGGTTTACACCCTCTTTGGGGTGTCTTACCACCACAGGCGGGTTCACATCACCCCTACTCCTACCTATACCCCTATACAGGGGTATAGCGGAGCTGCTCTGTCCAAAAATAGCTTTAGATTCCTCCTGTCCTTAGCACCTTCCTCTTTCACATATACCTCCAAACTCATGCTCATACCACCCCACCCATCATAAGCATATTCATTATCCCTACCTTGAACACTAACTCCTTCCTAATATTCTCAAAATTCCCCCCAACCATCTATAACCATACCCAACCTCTTCCTCCCATCGCTTCTTCCCACTCCTTACCCCCCTTACCACTTCATCCCTCAATGGATTCCCCTTTACCTTCGCTCCCCTCCTCACAAGCACCCACGCACTTATACCTTCATCATGCAAATACCTGAAAAACTCATGTGTGTCATACCCACTATCAGCTACAACCTTGCTCACTTTCTTGCCCCTGTCCCTCGCTTCCCTCTTAGCACCCTCCACAAGCTTCTTAGCTTTCTGGCTGTCATGCACCCTCTCGTCAGTTACATCTATATCCACCACCCTCCTCCTCTTCAGGTCAAAAGCTACGTGTAGCTTTACCCATCCTTTCCTCGCCTTCTTGCCATGCTTCTTCTTTTCACAAGTTCCTTGTTATATCTGCTCCAGTCTTTGCTCTTAGTTCTTTTATCTTACCTGATGAGTTTTTAGACAAAGCAAATTTTGACAGTAATGGGCTAAAAAGCTATCTTACTTTTGTAAAGTAAAGTATAAAGGAGATGTTCAGGCTTGTTAAAGGCAAAAAGGGATTTACAGGTATCCCATGGCGAAATAATTTCCTAAGCTTTGAGTGAAATAAGCTGGCAGGAGTTTGAAATTTTTGTGTCTCACAATAGTTGGAGGTAGGAAAACATGGAGAGAGAACAGGAAAGACCGAGGGTGGTTGAAGAGAGTATATGGGTGGCTGGAGAAGCAATCAAAAAGGCACCCAGACTCAGAGGTGTTCCTACAGGTGTAGAAGGGTTAGATGAGCTTTTCTTTCACGCTCAGGTGGAAAAGGGAGAGGTGGTCAAAAAGCCCCTTGGAGGTATACCCGAGTATGCGGTGGTGAACCTAACAGGCGTATCCGATACGGGGAAGTCCCTTATGGCAGAGCAGTATGCTGTCATGCAGGCAAGCAGAGGTGAAGCAGTAGCCTTCGTAACGGTGGAAAGCCCCGCTCCCTTTGTAACCATGAGCCTTAAGGAAAGAGCCACCGCAATGGGAATAGACTTTTCCGAGATAGAAAACAAGATCATCCTGATAGATGCGGCGAGCCACAGCACCCTCAGGGAAAACATCCCCAACCTCCTTTCAACCCTCGCTTACGCCATAAGGACTTACAAGGTAAGGCATACGGTTATAGACTCCATAACGGGACTTTATGAAG
>WFYH01000258.1 GCA_015490215.1 Aquificaceae bacterium | reverse complement strand
TGTTTGCGAGCTGAGGCTCCGTAGGAAAAGAGGTTATTATCTCCAAGAGCTTAGCCCTGAACCTGAGCTTAAAGTTCATAAGCTCCGTATCAAAGGGTTCCTTGCTATCTATATCTTGGAGAAACTCCCTCACGATAATAACTACCCTCTCATCCATGCTTGAAGCACCCATGGCTACCACCTCCGCCGAAGGATAGGTTAATTGTAAGATAAGCCATTCTGTTGGAAGCATAAAAGCAAGTGTTAACCCTTAGCCATGATAGTAGAAGTTCCCACACGGGATACGCTTTTGGAAAAGTTGGTAAAGGAGGTTAAGAATCTCGGCGTGGAGCTACCCGAAAGGGAGCTTGAGATCGCCGTTTCCGACATCCTGAGATGGTTGGGAAAGTCCTACGGGCACGGCCTGGTTCCTACGGAGGACGGAAGCTATACCTTAATACACGAGTGCGGAGAGCCCTACCACAGTCTATCTGCAGGAGCGCTCACGGAAGCTTTAGAAAAATTTGTGCGCCCTGTGCACCTTCTCCTTTGGGCTTTAAGGCATAAAACCCTTACCCTCATAGATATGGGTTTCGGTCTCGGCTACAATTCTGCTCTTTTCTTTCACATCTCCAAGAGGGTAAACCCGCAACTCAAACTTAACATAATCGCCTTTGATAAAGAGGTGCCCAAGAAGATACCCCTCCTTCCGGAACCTTTTAAAAGCTCTCACAAAAGGCTTTTGGACCTCCTTCCTGAAGGCTATAGGGACGGGCTGAGCTTTAAACTTTACCTTGGAGATGCAAGGAAGACTTTGAAAGGTGTCTTGTGTGAAGCGGACTTCGTATTTCACGATCCCTTTTCTCCCTTCAAAAATCCCGAACTTTGGACGCTGGATTTTTTAAAAAAACTTGCGTCACGGTTAAAGCCAACGGGCTTTTGGGTGTCTTACTCTTCCGCTCTTCCCGTTAGAAAAGCTCTGATCCTTTTGGGTATGAAGGTGTCCACAACGAGACCCGTGGGAAGATCAAGGGGCGGGACGTTAGCTACCTACAAAAGCGGGGTATTACCTTTGACTTGGAAAGAGAGGGAAAAGCTCCTTAAGTCCCCCTACTCTTTGCCCTTTAGGGATCCTACCCTTGGTGGTGATCCGCTGGATATACTTATAGATTACCGCTTGCGGGTTGCCTTGAAAAAGTATGGACTGGATAGAGAGGGAACTTGAAGCTCTGAGAGAAGAAAACCTTTTCAGAAGAAGAACCGTAGCGGAAGGTCTAAAGGTTTTCTGCTCAAACGACTATTTGGGTTTTAGAAGAAATCCGAGGATATTGGAGGCGGTCAAAAAAGCCCTTAACCTTTACGGACTCGGGAGCGGTGCCTCTCAGCTCGTGTCGGGCTACACGGATGCGCACAGGGATCTTGAGGAAAGGCTCGCCCGCTTTAAGGGAACCCCCTCGTGTGTTCTCTTCGGGTCAGGTTACCTTGCCAACGTGGGAACCATTCCCGCCCTCGCGGGGGAAGGAGATCTTATCCTGAGCGACGAGCTTAACCACGCCTCAATAATAGACGCCTGCAGGCTCTCTAAAGCAAAGAGGCTTATCTTCAAACACAGAGATTACAACCACCTTGAAGACCTTTTAAAAAGGGAGAGGAATACGGTTCGCAGAGTTCTCATCGTCACCGACGGCGTTTTCAGTATGGACGGCGACATTGCGGATGTAAAGACTCTTTACGAAATCTGTGAAAGATACGATTGCATGCTCTACATAGACGATGCCCACGGGACGGGAACCATAGGGAAGGGACGGGGTGTTCTTGAGAAACAAGGACTTAAGTGGAAGGAGTTCGTTATTCTTATGGGAACTCTATCAAAGGCTCTTGGGAGCTACGGAGCTTTCGTCTGCGGTAGCGAAAGGCTGATTGAGTGGCTTGTAAACAGGTCAAGGAGCCTTATCTTTTCTACCTCACTGCCCCCGCTCCTCTGCGTCGGAGCCTTAGAAGCCATCAAAATACTGGAAGAGGATCCCTTCCTTGTGGACAGGCTCAGGGATATGGAGAAAAAGCTTGTAGAGGGGCTCTCTTCCCTAGGGAAGCTGTCCTTTAAATACTTTCGCACGCCCATAATCCCCATAATGGTAGGCGACGAAGGAAAAGCCCTTGAGATAGCCGCCTCTCTACGTAGAAAAGGGGTATTCCTTCAAGCGATAAGGTATCCCACGGTTCCCAAAGGTGAGGCGAGGCTCAGGCTGACGGCGAGTCTCTCTTACACGGAGGAGGACGTTGACTTTCTGCTGAGCAGTTTGGAAGAGATTTTGAAATAAGCTTATTAGCATATTTTTAAGGCTTTTAAAAGCATTAATAACTCTTATCCGCCTTTGGGAAAGGAGATTTTTTAATAGATACAAAACTCGGAAGGGAGGTACGGCTATGAAGAAAGCCCTCTTGTCGGTGCTTGTTGTGGGAGGCGTTTCCTTCTCTCAGCCCGTGTTTATGGATGGGGAGTGGGCGAAGGCTTTCTGTGAGGTGTGGAACAACACTCCGACCCTTGTGAACGAGCTCGGTCAAAACGGAGCGTGGAATGAGGTCCCCGAAAGAAAGCTTTTCCTTTACAGGAAAGACTGCGGAAGTGAGAAGATGGTGCAGCTTACCATAAAGAACGAAAATGGAAAGGCGATGTGCGTATACGGCGGTTGGAAAAAAGACGAGATGACCGACAACGACTTTTTGATGTATGCAGATACCAAAAGGTGGCTTGAGATGGGAAGGAAAGAATACGGTCCCATGAAGGCTATGATGTTCGGCAGGCTCAAGTTCAAGGGACCGAAGTTCGTAGCGATGAGGAATATGGGACCCTTTGAGGCTTTCCTTGATGCCATAGATGCGGTAGAATCAGATACATCCAAATGCCCATAAGGGTCCTGTATAGAGGTAAGGAGATAGAAGTAGAAGGCGAGAGAATAAAGGCTAAGGATCTCTTAAAAAAGCTCGGGCTTTCCCCCCTCTCTTCACTCGTTGTAAAGAACGGAGAGGTTATCTCAGAGGAGGACTACGTGGAGGAGGGGGATGAGGTAAGGGTCGTGAATGCGATTTCTGGAGGGTCTAAAGGGGATTGATTGGCTTCTTGTCCTGCCCCTGCTGGTGATCCAGATTTTCGGGGCGATTGCCGTCTACAGCTCCTCTAAGGGGCAGGGCATGGAGGTCCTCTTTAAAAAGCACCTCCTTTATCTGGGACTAAGCTGGGCGGTTATCCTCCTTTTGGCTCGTGAAAAGTTCAGAAACATCTTGGATCTGTCCCTTTACATATACCTTTTCAACCTTTTCCTGCTTACCCTTGTCCTCGTTGCGGGCAGCGAGGTTTACGGAGCCAAAAGGTGGCTGAATTTGGGATTTATAAACGTCCAACCCTCGGAGTTTATGAAGCTGTCCCTTCTGCTCCTGAGCGCATACCTGATGCCCCTGATAAAGGGTCTTAAAGACAGGAAAATACTCCTACTTCTGCTTTCCGTAGCCATCCCTGCGGTGGTGACCTTCAAACAGCCAGATCTGGGAACCACGGTAGCCTACTTTGTTCCCTTGGGTGCCATGGTATTGGCTTTAGGAATAAGGATGAGGTATATATTGGCTTTTACCCTACTTGTCCTTATAAGCCTGCCCTTTTTGTGGAGCATAATGAAGGACTACCAAAAGAAAAGAATCTTGGCGGTAATAGACCCCTACAGCGACTATTTGGGGAGCGGGTATCAGCTGATCCAGTCGGTTATAGCCATAGGGTCGGGCGGACTTACTGGGAAGGGGCTGACGGCGGGAACCCAGTCACACCTTATGTTTCTGCCCGAGACCCACACAGACTTCATCTTCTCAGTCATAGGGGAGGAACTTGGCTTCTTGGGAAGCATGATCTTTATAACGGCGGTGGGCTTATTTTTATTCAGGATTCTGACCTACTCACGGATGGTTCTGCGTAAATCGGAAATCTTGTTCGTTGTGGGGGTATTTTCCCTTTTGCTCTTTCAATACGGTGTGAACATAGGTATGAGTTTAGGAATGTTCCCCGTGGTGGGCATCCCTCTGCCCTTTGTGAGCTTCGGCGGGAGCTCAACTCTAACCTTTAGCCTGATGGTGGGTCTTCTCCTAAGCCTTTACAGGGAATACAGAGAGGATCGTCCCATGTCCAAAGAGGAGGCTTTTTATGAGTAAAATTTAGCTAAATGGTGGACATCCTGCTCGGTATCGCTGTTTTCGGACTGGGGTTGTTTCTGCTTTGGAAGGGGACAAGGAAAAAAAGCAAAGGAGAGTGCTGTCAGCAGTAGGAAGCTACTCCCAAAGCCTTTCGGAAAAGGTAGCCCTAAGTCCTTTGGGGATCTTCACTTCCTCTCCGAAGAGGCTCTTTAGCTGGAGGGCGTTCAGAGCACCCTTGCCCCTGTAGTGGTTGTTAAAGAAAACGTAAGTTTCCTTTCCCTCGTGAATTCTCTCTATCTTCTCCTTTAGGGATTTAAGCTCTTCCTCAGAATACAGATAATCGTATCTTTCGTAAGCTTCCTTATGATTGTGCCACTTTTGTGCGTTTCTGCCGTGAAGCCTCACGTAATTTATCGGTCCAACCGATTTCCAAGGACCTATAAAGAGCCCCTTTATCTTGGGAGCATCCACGTTTACCAAGGAAAAACCCAAGGATTCCACCAGCTCGTAGACTTCAGCCCTCGCCCAGCTCCTGCTTCTGAACTCCACCACCCTGCTCAGTCCTCTAAAGTCATCGGATAGCCTTTCAAGGAAGGTGACGTTTTCCTCCGTATAGTGGAAGCTTTGAGGAAACTGAAAGAGCAAAGTTATAAACCTCTCTTCCTCCGAAAGGAGGGGCTTTATGCCCTCAAGGAACCTTCTTTTTTCCTGTTCACCGTAATTTCTCTCATGGGTGAAAACCCTGTTGACCTTAACCGCAAAACGGAGCCTCTTTGTCTTTCGCAGAAAGCTTTCAAAGGTGTAGGGGTGGGGCATTGAGTAGAAGGTGTAGTTTATCTCCACAACGTTGAAGAACCTTTCGTAGTAAGTGATCATTTGGGAAGAGTCTACGGAGGAGGGGTAGAAGGTGCCCCTCCAGTCTCCGTAGGAGAAACCGCTACAGCCTATGTAGATCAAGGAACGAATTTGGACTTGAATTCATCAAGGGCGGACTTAATCTTAGCCTTCAGGTCGTCGTCAAGGGCTTTCTTCTCCCTTATCTCCTGCAAGATTTCGGGTTTTTCGTTGTCAAGGAAGGCGTAAAGCTCCTTTTCAAACTTTCTGACCGCCTCTACGGGAAGGTCGTCAAGGTATCCGTTGGTTCCCGCAAAGATGGCGACTATCTGCTTTTCAACAGGTATGGGGTTGTAGGGTTCTTGCTTTAGAAGCTCAACGAGTCTCAGACCCCTGTTTATGGTCTGCTGGGTGGCTTTATCAAGCTCGGAGGCAAACTGAACGAAAGCTTCCAGTTCCCTGAACTGAGCAAGATCAAGCCTTAGCGTTCCCGCCACCTGCTTCATAGCCTTTATCTGGGCGGCACCTCCGACCCTTGAAACGGAAAGACCTACGTTGATGGCGGGACGCACACCCTTGTTGAAGAGGTCGGGTTCAAGGTATATCTGCCCGTCGGTTATGGAGATAACGTTGGTGGGTATGTAGGCGGCAACGTCTCCTGCCTTGGTTTCAATAATGGGGAGAGCCGTTAAAGAACCTCCTCCTAGCTCGTCGTTGAGCTTTGCGGCTCTTTCAAGGAGCCTTGAGTGTAGATAGAAGACGTCACCGGGGTAAGCTTCCCTTCCGGGGGGTCTCCTCATCAGGAGGGAGAGCTGTCTGTAAGCCTCGGCGTGCTTGGACAGGTCGTCGTATACCACCAAGGCGTGCATACCGTTGTCTCTAAAGTATTCTCCTATGGTGCACCCCACGAAGGGAGCCAAATACTGGAGGGAGGCAGGGTCGGTGGCGGAAGCAACTACAACGGTGGTGTATTCCATAGCCCCTTCTTTTTCTAAAAGCTCTATTATCCTTGCGGTTGTGGATCTCTTCTGACCTATAGCTACGTATATGCAGTAAACATCCGTGTCCTTTTGGTTGAGGATGGTGTCTATACAGATGGTCGTCTTACCGGTAGCCCTGTCGCCGATGATAAGCTCCCTCTGACCCCTTCCTATGGGGATCATGGAGTCTATAGCCTTTATACCCGTCTGCAGGGGTTCGTGAACGGGTTTTCTGGACACGACCCCGGGGGCTATCTTCTCAACGGGGGACATGTATTCATACTCTATGGGACCTTTGCCATCCAAAGGCTCACCGAGGGGGTTTATAACCCTTCCTACGAGACCTTTACCCACGGGTGCGGAGAGGATCTGCTTGGTCCTCCTTACCACCGCACCCTCTTTTATTCCGGATTCACTTCCGAGGATGATGATACCTACGTTGTCCTCTTCAAGGTTAAAGGCGAGTCCCCTCTCTCCGCCTTCAAACTCAACAACTTCCATAGCCATAACGTTCTCAAGTCCGTATGCCCTTGCAACTCCGTCACCTACGTAGTAGACAACCCCCACCTCTTCCATAGAGGCTTCCGTTTCAAAGTCCTTTACCTGCTGTTTGAGTATTTCAAGGGCTTCTTCGTAGCTGAGCATAGCCATCTTTACGACCTGGTTACCCAAACTGTGCAAAACCGCACAGCTCGGGTGCCGGGCTATTTGTACCCCGCCTTTTCAGGGTGCTCAGATACCCGGCAGGCGGCTTTTGAGCACCCATAGGCCCCGCCCCAGGTAGCGGGACCTCGCGCCCCTTTTCGGGGTTCCTCCCACGTCCCCTTTCGGGGAGACCCTCGCCTGGACCTTTTTGAGGGTCAGGGAGGAGGGCCGTTAGCCCCGCTACGGACCGCACTCGCACGAGATTGCACAGTGCCCTCAAAGAGGAACACCGCAGCACTACGGTTCCTTCCCTCGGTGACCATAGTGCCGTCCCGTGCTCACACGATCCGCTTCTTTGCACCCTTTTGCCTCCTTCTGCCTCCGGGGATAATATCTTAACCTATCTGATAAGTATCGGGGAGAAGAAATCTCTGAAGGCACGGTTTATAAAAAGGCTCCCGTCACCGTAAAGCTCCAGCACACCCACTTGCGGGTTTTCTCTCATAAAGCGTCTCCTTTCCTTCCTGCTCATGGAAAAGAGAGCGGTGGCGAAGGCGTCCGCAAGGGAACAGTCGGTGTGGGCAACGGTAATCTGCACGAGGGTTATATCTTCCTTCTTTATGTGCTCTTTGACGTAGTTTCCGGAGGTGGAAAGGCAGACGTCTTTAACGTTAACCATCTCCGCCAACACTCCGTCCTTTAGAGGGTCTTTGATCGCAAGGAGCCTGCTGTGACCCCAGACCTTCATATCTCCCGCTATGGAAACAAAACCCTTATCGCTTTTAAGTCGCCTGTAGACTTCTTCAAGGGCGAAACCCTTTCCTATACCCCCGAGGTCAACCGCCGCTTTGCCCTTCAGGCGTGCCCAGTCCTCCCCCAATTCCAAAAGGTCAGCAGGCAAGCGCTTCTTTTCCCCGCACTCGTTAACTCCTTTTTTTAAACACTCTATAACCCTCCCTTCGGTCAGGGGGCTGAAGTGTCCGTAGGTTTTTTCGGAAACTTCAATCGCCTTCCTGAGTGCCCTGAGGGTGAGGGGAGACAGCTTTACCTTCTTGCCTTCGGACCTGTTGAGCAAACTTACCTCCGAGTTCTCTATGTAGTGGGAGAGCTTTTCTTCCACCTCCTTCATTATCCTGTAGGCTTTGTAAGCATCCTCTTCCCTCTCAAAGTCAACCACCGCATAGGTGCCCATCACAAAGAAAACCTTTTGAACCGCAAAGGCTACAAGGGGTAGAAGGACAGCAAATAGAAGCCTAAAGGACATGCTCTCTTACGAAGGGGTTGAACTTTTTCTCCCTCCCTATGGTGGTCTCCTCGTAGTGACCGCAGACGACGAGGGTTTCATCGGGGAGTTCGGAAAAGAGTTTTTTTAAAGAGTCCCTGAGCTTGTTTATGTCCCCTCCCGGAAGGTCCCACCTGCCTACGCTCCCTTTAAAGAGCAGATCACCGACTATCACGACCCCTTCATTTTCAATATAGAGGCAGCTCTGCCCGGGGGTATGCCCGGGGGTATGTATCACCCTTATCTTCAGGTTTCCCACCTCCAAGACCATACCCTCCTCCAAAAACTCGTCGGGCGGTGGGCACTTCTGGGCACCTATGTAGGTAGCAAAACCGCTCCAAATCTCGTCGTCAATCAAAAAGACATCCTCAGGATGTAGGTAAAAAGGAACCCCGAAGAACTCCTTTACGGTCTTTACTTGACCCACGTGGTCTATGTGTCCGTGGGTGTTTACTATCGCCACCACGTCAAAGTAGCGGGCAGTGTCTATTATCCTTTGCGCCTCCGCTCCGGGGTCTACGATTATAGCCTTTCCCGTTTCGGGATCCGCCACAATGGAGCAGTTTACCGCAAGGGGTCCTACGGGAAGTATTTTGAGGATCAAACCCATTTCAGGAGCTTTGTTTCTTCATAGCCTCTTGGATCTTCTTTTCCATAAGGTCCTTGTAGTAAAGCTTTTGGCGTTTGAGCTTCTCTATCTCCATCTCAAGGTCGTGGGTCATGGGATGGTGCTTTTCCTTTTTGGCTATGTCCTTGTCAAGCTCGTCGTGTTTGTCCTTGATCTCTCTGAACTCGGGATCTTCCTCATAGAGCTTTTTTATGATCTCTTCTCTGTTCATACCACGTCCCCCCTTCTGGGTCTGAAAACTATTAAACCACACAGGGACAGCAGGTAACCCAAAAGGAGGGCGGAAAGGTTCCCCGCAAAGAGGAAAAAGAGGAAGGCTACAGCAAAGGGGAGGCACAGAAGAACGTAGCTCCAAAAGTATCTCCTGACTGCGGTGTAGCTCCAATGGGGGTCTTTCGTATCCACGGGGAGCATTTTCCTGCGCACGAGGTAGGAAACGATGAAGGCAACGACCGCAGTAAAGATTTCAAGCCCGTAGACGTATAAAATTAGCCTTGCGGACACGGGCATGGCAAAGAACTTATAGGTGGCGAGGGAGGCTAAAAGCAGTAGGGTTATCGCACCTATGAAAGCCCAGTTGAAGTGTTTCGCCCTCTCTAAGAAAAGCTCACGCTTTTGTGAAGAGTCTCTTTCAGCCATAGATACTCTTCCCTTTTGGGACCGGTGGAAAGCATGATAACGGGCACCCCCACAAAGTCCTCTATAAACCTTATGTAATCCTTAGCCCTCGGGGGTAGGGCGGAGGGATCCTTGGCACCCTTTGTGTCCGAGAGCCATCCGGGTAGGGTCTCGTATACGGGCTTGCACCTTTCCAAGAGGCTGTAGGAGGCTGGGAAGGTGTCTATCCTTTCACCCTCACATTCGTAGGCGACGCATACCTTTATCTCTTCAAAGGAGTCAAGAACGTCAAGCTTGGTGATTATAAGTCCGTCAAGGGAGTTAACCTTAACCGCATACCTGAGGGCGACCAGATCAAGCCAACCGCACCTTCTGGGTCTGCCGGTGGTTGATCCGTATTCACCGCCTATGTCCCTGAGCTTGTCCCCCTCTTCCCCTTTAAGCTCCGTAGGGAAGGGTCCACCGCCCACACGGGTGGTGTAGGCTTTGGCTACCCCCAAAAAGTAGGCGTCGGAGAAGAACTTAGGCGACAGTCCAGTTCCGTTGGAAAGACCCAAAGAAGAGGAGTTGGAGGAGGTTACAAAGGGGTAGGTTCCCATATCCACGTCCAACATGGTTCCCTGAGCACCCTCAAAGAGGATGCTCCCTCCGTGCTCGGAGATTATGCGGGAGGCATCCGTTACCATGTGCTTGTATTTTCTATACAGTCTCAGGCTCTCTTCCGTTATGGCTTCGGGGTTTAGGGAGCTTTTCTCACAAAAGACCTTCTCGCAGAGGTCGTTCACGAAGGCTACGTTCTCCTCAACGAGGGAGTAAAGCCTCTTTTCGTCTTCAAAGTCTGAGAGCCTTATCCCCTTGCGGGCAAATTTGAACATATAGGCGGGTCCTATACCCCTCAGCGTGGTTCCTATGCCCTTGTGCTTTTCAAAGAGCCTGTCAAGGAGCTTGTGGTAAGGAAAGACCACATGGGCACGGTCGCTTATAAAGAGCCTGCCCTCGTAAGATACACCCTTCCTTTCAAGGTCCGTAAGCTCTTGATTGAGCACCTCAAGGTCAACCACCATACCTTGGGCGATGATTCCCGTCACGTGGCTGTGGAGGATCCCCGTAGGGAGCAGGTGGAGTATGAGCTTGTGACCGTTGGCTATGACCGTGTGCCCTGCGTTGCTTCCCCCCTGATACCTGACCGCCAAGTCGTAGTTTTCCGACAGAAGGTCAACTATCTTCCCTTTCCCTTCGTCACCCCACTGGGCACCGAGGATAACGAGCTTTCTTTTCATAATCATTCAGTATATCAGTCGGTGAGCTTAAGGAGATCTCCTTCTTTCCCGAGGACGAGGACGATGTCACCCTCCTTTAGCACTTCCTCTGCGGAGGGGTTGACGGTAACCCTTCCCTCCCTCTTTACCGCAAGGACGTTTAGGTTGTATTTTCTCCTCAGGTCAAGCTCCTTCAAAGACCTTCCCACTATGCTTTTGGGAACCTCCATCTCAAAGATGCTGTAGCCCTCCGCAAAGGGAAACTCGGAAATCACTCCCGATATAAGGAGGCTCTTGGCGGTTCTCTCTGCGGTCTCCATCTCGGGAAAGACCACCCTGCTGACTCCGAGCTTTTTGAGAACCTCCCCGTGAAGGGGGTTTAGGGCTTTAGCCACTATCTCCTTTACACCCCTATTCTTCAAGAGAACCGTAACGAGTATGCTCGCCTCTACGTTCTCACCCATGCTGACCACCACAACATCAGCGGTGAATATGCCCGACTCTTCAAGGGCTTTTTCGTCAAGGACATCCGCCACGTAGGCGTGGGTCACCAGCTCGCTGACCCTGCGGACCTTTTCGGGATCCCTGTCAAGAGCTATAACCTCAACCCCCTCCTTGGCGAGGGTCCTTACAACATGAAAGCCGAAGTTCCCCAACCCTATAACGCCGAAGATACGCCTTTTCATATTAAGCCCATATCTTTAAGCGCCCCGTGGCACCTTCCGCACACCTCCCCTACGAATTCCTCCTCCCTGTAAAAGATCCAACATCTCGGGCACTTCTTCCCCTCCGCCCGGGAGACCTCTATCTCAAGTCTTTCCCCATCGGATAGGGAAACCTGACTTACGGTTAGGAAGTAGTTAAGGTAGTCCCCGTATTTCTCAAGGAGGCTTCTGTCTTCGGCTGGAACGGTCAGAGAAACTTTAGCTTCGTAGGAATGTCTTATGAGTCCCTCCTTACGGGCTTCTTCAAGGGCGCTCAAAACCTCGTCCCTTATCTCAAGGAGCCTTTTGTAATCCCTCTCAAGGTCTTCATCTACCAGATCCCTGCGGGGCTGGGGTATCAGGTGCATAAAGACGCTCTCGGGAAGGGAGTCGTCCCTTTCCCTTGCATGCTCCCAAACCTCTTCCGCTGTAAAGCTCAGGAAGGGGGCTATCCCGGTGGTAAGGGCTATAAGGAGATCCCACAGGACGCTCTGGGCGGATCTCCTCTCCCAAGAGTCGGGCGGGTATACGTAGAGCCTGTCCTTGAGAACGTCAAGATATAGGGCGGACAGATCCGAAGTGCAGAAGTTCCTGATCAGGTGGTAAACCCTGTGGAAGGCGTAGTCTCTGTAGTGCCTGTGAAGCTCTTCCAAAAATCCCTGCAGGCGCGAGACCATCCACCTGTCAAAGTGGTGGAGCTTCTCGTAGGGAACCCTGTTTTCGGAGGGTTTGAAGTCATAAAGGTTGCCCAAGAGAAACCTTAGGGTGTTCCTTATCTTCTTGTAGTCCTCCGCCACCGCCTTCAGGATGGCACCCCCGAGCTTTACATCCTCGCTGTAGTCTTCGGAGACCACCCAGAGCCTTAGTATGTCCGCACCGAGCCTGTCTATCACTTCTTGGGGTGCAACTACGTTGCCCAAGGACTTGGACATCTTCCTTCCCTTTTCATCAACAGTAAAGCCGTGGGTCAGGACAGCCTTGTAGGGAGCCTCTCCGTAAGATCCTACCGACTCAAGGAGGGAGGCTTGGAACCAACCCCTGTGCTGATCGGACCCCTCAAGGTATAGATCCGCCTTGTCAAAACCCATGGGTCTTATCACCGCAGCGTGAGAGCATCCCGAGTCAAACCAAACGTCAAGGATGTCCTCTTCCTTCCTGAATCTGTCTCCCCCGCACCTTTTGCACCTGTAGCCCTGCGGAAGCAGATCCTTTGCCTCCAACTCAAACCAGATGTCCGAACCCGAAGGGTGCCTCTCCACGAGGTCCGCAACCCTCTCAAAGATCTCTCTGTCGCTTGCGATCTCTCCGCAGTTTTCACAGTAAAAGACAGTTATGGGAACCCCCCAGTATCTTTGACGGGATATACACCAGTCAGGTCTGTTTTCAACCATGCTCTTTATCCGTATCTTCCCGTAGTCGGGTATCCACCTGACCTTTTCTATCTCCTCAAGGGCTTTCTCCCTAAAGGTTTTTCCATTTACGGGAGCGGACATGCTAATGAACCACTGGTGGGTAGCTCTGAAGATGACGGGGTTTTTACACCTCCAACAATGAGGGTAGGAGTGCTCAACCTCCGAGCTGTGGATCAGATATCCTTCCTCTTTGAGCCTTTCTATTATTAAGGGGTTCGCCTCAAAGACCCTTTTGCCCCTGATGAATTCGGGGGCAGGCTCTATGAAGTAACCTCCGTCGTCAAGGGGAGCGTAGGGTTCAAGACCGTAGCGAAGACCGATCGTATAGTCCTCCTGACCGTGACCGGGTGCCATGTGCACAAGCCCCGTCCCGGTGGAGAGATCCACAAACTCGGAAGGGTAAACTTTCCAAAGGTTCTTAAGGGTTTCCTCCGAAAGGTAGCCCTCCAGCTCTTCCCTTCTTATGAAGGGGTGAAGGTAGCTCCTCCCTACGAGGTCTCTACCCTTAAATTTCTCTACAACTTTTCCTGTAACTCCGGTGACTTCGCTGAAGCTCTCTACAAGCTCCTCCGCCACTATGAGCTTCCCCCGATTCGTTTCAAGAGCTACATAGTTGTAATCTTCTCCAACCATAACGCCGAGGTTGGCAGGGAGGGTCCAAGGGGTTGTGGTCCAGATAACTAGGAAGGTATTTTCCTCTTCGGTCAGCGGGAACTTCACGTAGATGCTCGGATCTTTCCTCGGGGCGTATTCTACCTCCGCCTCCGCTTCGGCAGTCCTGTCGTATATGCACCAGTAGACGGGCTTTTTGCTCCTGTAGGCGAGACCCTTTTCAAAGAACCTACCTAGCTCCCTTATCTCTTGGGCTTCGTATTTGGAGTCCATAGTCAGATAGGGGTTTTCCCAATCTCCGAGGACTCCGAGCCTTATAAACTCTTCCCTTTGAATTTCAACAAACTTTGATGCGTATTCCCTGCAGAGCTTCCTGAACTCGGTTTTTGGCATATCCTCCTTTCTCTTTTTTTGGGACTTCAGCTCCTTTTCTACCTGCCTCTCTATGGGAAGCCCGTGGCAGTCCCAACCGGGCACATAGAGAATATCTCTGCCGATCATAAGGTTGTATTTGTTTATGATGTCCTTGAGGATCTTGTTAAGGGCGTGACCTATGTGGATATGCCCGTTGGCGTATGGAGGTCCGTCGTGGAGCAAAAAGATCTTTTCCCCCTTCCTTACCTCCCTCACCTTGCGGTAAAGGTCTTTCCACTTTGAAAGTATCTGGGGTTCCCTGCTCGGGAGGTTAGCCTTCATAGGAAACGAAGTTTTCGGGAGGTTGAGAGTTTCCTTGTAAT
>WFYH01000257.1 GCA_015490215.1 Aquificaceae bacterium | reverse complement strand
TCCTCCTTCAGGCGGGAGAGTCGGGAGAAAAGCTCCCCGAACTCTTCCCTGAGGGTATATAGGTTTCCGAACCTGTCAAGGAGATCCCTCTGGAATTCGGGCTTCATGAGTTTTATAAACTCGTTCTGTCCGTGGATGGAAATGCTCCCTTGGGTTATCTCCCTGATGGTCTTGAGGGTGGTTCCCCTTCCGTTCAGAAAGTATCTGCTCCTTCCTCCTTTTATCTCCCTTCTCAGGATAAAGACCTCTCCCTCCCTTTCAAGCTCTAACTCAACGCTACAGCCCTCGGGGTAGTCCCCGACCTCTCCTAGCACGAAGGCTATGGCGGAGAGGGTCATAGACTTTCCCGCTCCCGTTTCACCCGATATAACATTCAACCCCTCTCCGAACTCAACCTCTATGTCCTTTAACAAAAAGAAGTCCTCAACTCTGAGGCGTCTTATCATCCCCGTAGCTCCTCTTGAGGGAAGCCTCGTAGATCATATCCACCAAACCGCCGACTACACTGCTTTTTTCCCCGAAGACACCTACCAAAACTTTCTTTACCTCCTCGTAGATCTCTCTGCTCCTCTCCATGGTCTGACGAAGACCGAAGATCTTAACGTATCCGTCCTGATCTAAAATATCGTCAGTTATCTGGAAGAGTATACCCACCTTCCTGCCGAGGTTTTCCAGATCTTTCAAAAGGTCACGCCTCTTTGCCACAATTCCACCGCACAGGAAACAGGCTTCAAAGAGGGAGGCGGTCTTCATCCTGTTGGTCTCTTCTATATCTTTGTGACCTTCTATATCAAACACCTGACCGCCTACAACCCCGCCCGCTCCCGCCTTTTGCGAAATGACCCTTATAAGATCCAGTATGTCCTCTTCCGAAAGCTCCCTGAAATTTTCCCTCTGCGATAGAACCTCAAAGGCGTAAGTCAAGAGGGCATCGCCTGCAAGGATAGCCACCGCCTCACCGAACTTCCTGTGACAGGTGGGTAGCCCCCTCCTAAAGTCGTCGTTGTCCATGGCAGGCAGGTCGTCATGGATGAGAGTGTAGTTGTGGATCATCTCTATAACACACCCTACCGCAAGGGCGTCCTCTTCGCTCCCGCCGAGAGCATAGGATACCGCCAAGGTCATTAAGGGTCTTATCCTCTTTCCCTTTTGGAAGAGGTAGTATCCCATGGCTTCCCTCAGCAGCGGAGGTCCCCCGGGCTTGAAAAGCTCCCTCAATCTGCTTTCTACCCTACCAAGCCAGTATTCGTACAGCTCCATAGCCAAAAGCTTAGCCCAAACATTCGCCTTTTTCCACCCGAGCGATCGGTATAATGAATGCGATGGGCAGATTCATAGCGCTGATACTTTTGATCTTTTCTCTGGTTTCCGCTCAGGATTACAACAGATATTTCCTTGTGGAGAGGATCTTTATAACCCCCTTTCTCCTAAAATACGCCCACGACCTTGGAGTAGACGAGGAGCAGATAGCGAAGATTAAGGAATTTGCAAAGGAAACGGAAAAGGAAATGGAAAGAAACAAGAAGATACTCAACTACCTTATGAAAAAGGCAAAACTTATGATGCTTACGGGCGGGGACGAAAAGGAGCTAAAGGAGGTCCTCTCCGATATAGCTTACGTGAAACTTCAGATGTCGCTTCTAAATGCTAAGGAGGTAAAATTCATAAGGGAGGTTCTTACCGAAGATCAATTCCGCAGGCTTAAAGACATCATAGTTGTAAGGTTTTTTGACTTCCACCGTTAGAGGGGAGGCAGCTTTTGTGATATATTTCCTTTCATGGCAACCCTGTTTATCCTGTCCGCCCCTTCGGGAGCTGGAAAAACCACCGTGGCAGAAAGGGTCCTCAACGAACTGGAAGGCATAAGGAAGGTTGTAACCGCCACAACTCGTAAGCCAAGACCCGGCGAACGCCACGGGGTGGACTACCTTTTTCTGACCGAGGAAGAATTCAAAAAGGGTATAGAGGAGGGAAGGTTTTTAGAGTATGCCAACGTTTACGGGAACTACTACGGAACACCGAAGGATCAGGTGGAAAAGAACATGAAAGAGGGGTACGACAGCCTGCTCGTCATAGACGTCCAAGGTGCGTTCAAGGTAAAGAGCATGATGCCCTCTGCGGTAACCGTATTCCTTCTGCCCCCTTCCATGGAAGAGCTTAAAAGACGTATAGAAAATAGGGGCTTTAGAGATGAGAACCTCCAAACGAGGTTAAAAACCGCCGAAGGGGAAATTCCCTGCGTAAAGTTCTTTGACTATGTGATAGTGAACGATTTTATAGACAAGGCTGTCCTATATCTGAAGAGTATAATTATAGCTAAGAGGTGTGAAAGGGACTCTGTTCTCAGGAACATAGGCAAAATTTTACCGGGTAAAGAGATTGCAGAGCTTATAAAAGGAGGTGAGTGTTATGTCAAAGAGACCTGATATTCAGAACGCCATGAAGCAGGTAAGCTCAAGATACGAGCTTGTTCATGCAGCCATAAAAAGGACCCTTCAGCTTTTGGAGGAAGGAGACGACTTCTTTGTAAGAGGTGAGAGGGAGCTTATCAAAAAGACCTTTCAGGCTATAGAAGACATAGCCAGCGGAAAGGTGAAGGTGGTAAAAGGTTGATTTATGAACCTTAACCTTTCAAAAGAAGAAGTAAGGAAGCTCTCTGAGGATTATAACGTTATCCCTTTATATACGGAAGTTCTGGCGGATACAGAAACACCCCTTTCTATTTTTTTTAAGATCAAGAGTGAAGGGACCTTCAACATACTGTTAGAAAGTGCAGAAGGCGGTGAAAAGTGGGGCAGATACTCCTTCATAATAAAGGGGTCTTCCTTTTACATCCGAACGAGAAAAGAGTTCGGAGAAATTTACGACAGGGGAAAGGTTGAGTTCTTCACCTCAAAGGACCCACTCGGGGTGGTTGACAAAGTTGTCAGGAGCTTTAGACCCTTTGAAGATAAAAACCTTCCGAGATTTTGGGGCGGGCTTGTGGGGTTTGTCGCCTACGATGTGGTCAAGTTCTACGAACCGGTAAAGGATGAAAATAGGGACCCTATAAAGACCTACGACCTTTACATGACCCTGACCGACACGGTGGTTATCCACGATAACCTCTCCGGAAAAGTTAAGGTGGTTTGTCCCCTGTGGACTACAAGGGATATAGAAAAAGAATACGAAAGAGCGAAAGAAACCATAGAAAAGGTAATTACCGATCTGAGATCCTCAACGCCTCCCCCCATAAAGGTAGAAGACAGAGAACCACGTATGTCCGATTGGCGGTCTAACTTCTCAAAGGAGGAGTTCAAAGACATAGTCAAGAGGGCAAAGGACTATATAGCTCAGGGGGATGTTATCCAAGTTGTTCTCTCCCAGCGCTTCAGCAGACCCTTTGAAGGGGACCCAGAAGGTGTCTATAGGGTTCTCAGATACCTCAACCCCTCACCTTACATGTATTACCTTGACTTCGGTGAACTTAAGGTGATAGGTTCTTCTCCGGAGGTTCTTGTCAGAGTTGAGGGGAATAGGATTGAGACCAGACCCATAGCGGGCACCCGCCCGAGGGGTAAAACGGAAGAGGAAGATAAAAAACTTGAGGAGGATCTTATAAGCGATCAAAAAGAAAGGGCGGAACACCTAATGCTCGTTGACCTTGCACGAAACGACTTGGGAAGGGTTTCAAAGATAGGGTCGGTGAAAGTTAAAGACTTTATGAGGATAGAACGCTACTCCCATGTGATGCACATAGTCAGCGATGTTGTGGGTGAGCTTGAGGAGGGTAAAAGCGCCTTGGACGTTCTGAGGGCGACCTTCCCTGCAGGAACCGTCTCGGGGGCACCTAAGGTAAGGGCTATGCAGATAATAGAGGAGCTGGAAAAGGAAAGGCGTGGTATATACGCTGGAAGCGTTGGTTATGTTTCCTTTCAGGGAAACATGGATATGGCTATAGCCATAAGAACGGCTATTATCAGAGATAGGGAGGTTTTCATTCAGGCGGGGGCGGGGATAGTTGCCGACTCTGATCCCGAAAGGGAGTGGGAGGAAACCCTCAACAAAGCCAAAGCCCTAATGAAGGCGGTAGATAGCGCTTCTTATTTCTAAACTTTCCCAAGAAAGTGACGTTCTATAAGAAGGGATGGCGCTTGACTATCAGCCCCTTTTTATCCTCTCGGGCGGAATGCTCCTGCAGGAAAGAAAGCTTGCGGTAACCACCAACAACCTCGCTAACATAAACACTCCATCCTTCAAGAAGGATCTGCTTGAGATAGGAGCTTGGTATGCGGACAACGGAGAGCAGATACAAAATCCTTCACCCGAAAACCCTACCAACAACTACGTTTATCCGATGATAACCAACGTTCACACGGATCTGTCTCAGGGACCCTTGAGACAGACAGGAAACCCTCTTGACTTTGCCATAGAGGGAGATGGCTTCTTTGCGGTGCGCACACCTGAAGGCATAAGGTATACAAGGAAAGGTATGTTCAGACTTGATGCGGAAGGCTTTCTGGTAACCGAGGAGGGTTACAGGGTCCTTGACGATCAGGAAAGGGAAATAAGAATAAGGGGGAACGACATAAAAGTAGATCCTCAGGGCAACATCTACGTGGACGGTCAACGCATAGCTACCTTTGGCATATGGGTTCTACCTGATGCCCAAAAGGAAGGACTTGATTACTTTTCCGGCACACCTCAGCAGGCGGAGAACTTCAGAATATTTCAGGGCTTTATAGAGGACTCTAATGTAAACGGGATAATGGAGATGGTAAACATAATAAACGCTTCCAGAGCCCACGAGGTCTACGCCCGCCTTATCCAATCCCTTGACGAGATTCAGGGTAGAGTAAATAACATTATCAGGTAAACCTTAGCCTCCCGTTCATTTGACACCCAAAAGCCTTGAGGCTTAATATTTAAATCTAATGAGTGAGGAAATACCACAAAAGGAGACTCAAGAAAAGTATGCGCCGAAATATAAATTCATTCTCTTCTCCGCCATAGGGAGGCTCCTTTACAGGAACATAGCCACCTTTGTCCTTATAACCGCTCTGATACTTTCCCTTATATCTTCGTTGGTCGTCATAGTCTTTACAGGGGTAGCTATAGATGAGACAATTAGACACATCTCCCAAGAGGAGTTAGATCCTTCCAACTTACCGAAAGGGTTTATCCTCAAACACATTGTGCCCGTTGCAGCGGTAGCTCTGATAGTTCCCGTGGTGGGGACGCTTCTTTTGAGCTTTGCGGTAAAGAAAAAGGTCGTGGACACTATAAAGGGCATAAGAAAGGATATAGCCAACCTCAGGAAGGTAGATCAAGGTGCAGATTTAAGTGCCCTTGAACAAACCATTGCCTTTTCTGAACTCAGAGAAGTCATAGAAGATATGGCTCAGGTGGTTTGCAGGGTAAACGAGCTTACCCTGAGCAAAAGGATCTTAGAAATGGAACTGCTCCTGACAAGGAGTTTGATAATCCCCTCGGAGATGGGAAGAAGCTGGCAGGACACGGTAAAAAGCATTCTGGGTAAGGTTTCGGAAGTGGTGGACTTTTTGGCTTTCTACATAGCGATCCTCTCCGCAGAAGATGAGGCGGACGTGCACATCTTTTGGAGATACGAGCCGAGAGAAGACTTAGAAGCCCTTATAGTGAACGAGGTTGAGAATGCCACGGAAACGAGAACTGTCCTCTACACGTTCACCTTAGACAGAAAAGGTTATGAGGGAGGATCTGCTAAGCTCGTTTCAAAGACTTTAAGGGAACCCACCATAGGGGATGTGGTTTCGGTAGGATTCCTTCTCAGGGAGGAAGTGGACGCTACAACCGTGTCGGTGGTGGAGAGCTTCTTAAACGCCTTCCTTTCCCTTGCGGGTTCCCTTCTTGTCATAGACAAATACATGAGGAACCTTGAATACTACGCCACGAGGGATTTCCTAACAAACCTTTACAACCAGAGGGTATTTTGGGAATTTCTTGAATACGAGGTAGAAAGGGCAAAGCGCAGGGAATACTCCTTTGCTGTTATGCTGATGGACATAGACAACTTTAAGGTGATAAACGACACCTACGGTCACGACTTCGGAGATAAATTCCTGAGCGAACTCGCCCGCATACTCAGGGACTCCTTCCGCAGGGAGGATGTGGTAGCCCGCTACGGCGGAGACGAGTTTGCGGTTATCCTACCTTATACGGATACCAAAAAGGCTGTAAGCGTTGCCCAAAGACTCCTAAGGCGTCTTGAGGAGTTTTCTGTTCCTGCACCCGACGGGAAACCCATAAAGGTGAGTGTATCCATAGGAATAGCGGTCTTCCCAGACCATGCCCGCACCGCAAGAGAGCTTTTCATAGTTGCGGACAATATGATGTATAAGGCAAAGGAAGAAGGTAAAAACAGGGTCAAGATACCTTCCGAGGGGGAGCTAAAGGAAGAAACGATAAAGGTCGGAAAGATAGGAATGATCCTTATAGACGCTCTTGAAAATAAAAAGATAGAACCCTTCTTCCAGCCCATAGTCAGCACCTCAACCTTGGAGGTCTTTGCCCATGAGATACTGATGAGGGTGGAACAGGAAGGAAAGATACTTCAGGCGGGGAACTTCATACACATAGCGGAGGATATGGGCATAGTCCACAAACTTGACTATATACTCTTTGAAAAAACCCTTCAAAAGGTTAAAGAAACAGGCTTTAGGGGAAAGCTCTTTTTCAACCTCTCGCCCAAAGCACTCGTTACAAAGGATTTTGTATTTGTGATAAGGGATATTTTGAAGGACTATAACTTCCCGCCCGAGCGGATAGTCTTTGAGCTTACCGAGAGGGAGACTGTCAGAAACATAGACATCCTAAAGAACTTCGTAGAGTCCCTGCGTGCGGAGGGGATACTCTTTGCTATAGACGACTTCGGGTCGGGTTACTCTTCTTTTATCTACCTCAAGCACCTACCTGTTAACTTCCTAAAAATAGAAGGAGAGTTCGTAAGGAACATAACCACAAGTCGGGTTGATTTGGCTTTTGTAAACAGTATGGTGGCGATGGCAAAGTCCCTGAACATAAGAACGATAGCGGAATTCGTAGAAAACGAAGAAATCTTCAACAAGCTAAAAGACCTCGGTGTGGACTACGTGCAGGGTTACTACGTTGGGCGTCCCGATAGGGTGCCCATAAACACCGTAAAAGCCAAGGGTGCCTCGGTCTAAAGGTTTGGTATCATTTGGGACATGTTTGAAGCTCTTGAAAGTTGGGCAAGATCAGTTGTTGAAGAATACGGCTATGCGGGGCTTTTTTTGATATCTTTTTCTGAGAGCATAATCCAGCCCGTCCCCCCTGATCCTTTCATAGCGGGCGGAACCGCCCTCGGGCTAAACCCCTTTACTAGTGCCCTCGTTGCCACTGTTGCAAGCGTTTTGGGTGGACTTGTGGCGCATTTTCTCGGCATGAAGCTCGGAGAACCCGTGGCAAAAAAGGTGCTCGGAGAAAAGACTTTTCTAAAGGGCGAGGCTTTTTTTCACAGATACGGCGTTTGGGCTGTCCTTCTGGCTGCGGTTACTCCGATACCCTTTAAAGCTGTTTGCTGGCTTGCGGGCATATTTGAAATGCCGAGATTTCCCTTTCTGATAGCTGCCCTTGTAGGGAGACTGCCCCGATTTCTTCTGGTAGCCTTCTTAGGTGAAGGTTTGGGAAAGCTTTTGTTGAATTAAAATTAAAAGGAACGGTTGCATTCTGGTGACCGGTTTGTGTTAAAATAGGGTGCCTACCCCACGGAGGAAAGGAGGTAAAGGTATGGCAACACTCACCATTGATGAGATAGTGGAAGCTATCAAGAACATGAGCGTTCTTGAAGTAGCCGAGCTTGTTAAAAGGCTTGAGGAGGAATTCGGTGTTTCTGCCGCCGCTATGGTTGCCGCCGCTCCCGCCGCAGCAGCCGGCGGAGAAGCCGGTGCAGCTGCTGAGGAGAAGACCGAGTTTGACGTTATCCTCAAGTCCGCCGGCGATAAGAAGATACAGGTTATAAAGGTGGTTAGGGAGATCACCGGACTGGGGCTTAAGGAGGCCAAGGAGCTGGTTGACAACGCTCCCAAACCCGTAAAGGAGGGAGTCTCCAAGGAGGAAGCTGAACAGATAAAGGCTAAGCTTGAGGAGGCTGGTGCGGAGGTAGAGATAAAGTAATAGTGCTTGGGTCGGCACACGCTTTCTTTGGAACTCGGGCACTCCGAAAAGGGGTGCCTTATTTTGCCTTTATGTTTTTCTTATGCTATAATAAAAATTTTGCGGTCCAGACTACCTTCTCTTGAGGGGTGAAAACTATGAGGAACAACGCACTTCCAAGAAAATATTTCGGCAGAAGGAGTGAAATTTTAGATCCTCCTTATCTGCTTTCAGTTCCCAAGAACTCCTTTGAAAGCTTTATCCAGCTTAAGAAGGCTCCCTATGAGCGGGAGAACACGGGACTTGAGTATATATTTAGAACCTCCTTTCCTTTCACCGATCCCGACGGGAACATCTCCCTTGAATACATAGGCTACGAGATAGGGGATTGGGAGTGTAACGCCTGCGGTTTCAAGCCCGAAGCGGATTTCCTCGCAGGTTGGGGTGTGGAGTGTCCCAAGTGCGGGACAAAGCTCGTCTACAAGGAGAAATACACCCCCGATGAGTGTAAGGTAAAGGGACTTACTTACGATGCACCCCTCAGGGTGATGTTCAAGCTCAGGGTGAAGACAAAAAATGGGGTAAGGGAAACTCCTCCCAAGAAGGTCTACTTCGGAAACATCCCCCTTATGACCGAGTGGGGATCCTTCATCATAAACGGCAGCGAGCGGGTGATAGTAAACCAGCTTATAAGGTCAACGGGTGTATTCTTTGAGGAAAAAGAGGAGAAACAGAAGGACAGCACCATAACCAGAATAATCTACAGGGGATCAATAATACCCGATAAAGGTTCAAGGATAGAGTTTGAACTCTCCAGCACCACCGACATGTTCCATGCCCGTATAGACAGGAAGAAGATAAGCGGTATAGCCATACTCAGGGCATGGGGTTTTGAGACCGCCTACGACATACTCAGCAACTTCTACGAGGGTGTAAGGAAGCTCACCGTCAGGGACGGACTCCTCTACGATACGGAAACGGGAGAGGAATACAGACCCGAGGACCTTGAACACCACTACATATTTGCCATACTCAGATACAGGGCTAAGCTTGAGGACTCCTCAAAGGAAAAGGAGTTTATAGAAGAAAGATACATAGAGGACTGGGAGGGTCTTGCCCTCCTGCTTCAGGACGAAAGAATTACGGTAGAGTCGGTCACAATCCTGCCCAACGAAAAGGCTGTAAAAAGTCCCTACGCTAAGGTTGTGGTTGACACCTTGGCAGCGGAGACAACCCCCAGAGAACCCGACAAAATGAGCCCTGTAAAAGTTCCCTCCGAGTTCACCCTAAGGGATTACGGCTATATGGAGATCTACAAGAAGCTCAGGCTCGTTGAAACCATGACCATGGAAATTGAAAACCTAATAGAGAGGGCAAGAAGTTACTACGAAGCCTTCTTCAAGCAGATAAGCAGATACGATCTTTCCAAAGTGGGAAGGGTAAAGATAAACGCCAAGGTTCATAAACTTCCCAAGATACTAAAACCTGCGGATATAGACCTACTTTCAAAGCTCCCCCCCTTGGCTTTGGCTAAGGATGTGGGCAAATACAAGGAGGGAACGAGGGTAACGGAGGAGGTCTTTAAGGACATCTTCAAGAACAAGAAGATCAAGGAAATCCCCGTAAAGGACTTTACCGAGGAGGAGGCAAGGTTCCTGCTGCCGGTGGATCTTATAAACATACTCAAGTATCTGATAGATCTCAGATTTGGTCGTGAAAGGAAAGATGACATAGCCCACCTCGGAAACAGGAGAGTGAGATCCGTCGGCGAACTGCTTGAGAACCAAGTGCGCAACGGCATAGCCAAAATGGAGAAGGTCTTCAGGGACAGGATAGCCGTTATAAACCCCGAGGACCCCAGCATAAGACCCCAAGATCTCATAAACCCCCGTTACGTGACCAACGCCATACTGGAGTTCCTCAAAGGTGGGCAGCTCTCTCAATACCTTGACAACACGAACCCCCTTTCCGCCCTTACCCACAAAAGAAGGCTTTCCGCCTTGGGACCGGGAGGACTCACCAGAGAAAGCGCCAAGTTTGAAATAAGGGACGTTCATCCCTCCCACTACGGAAGGATATGTCCCATAGAGACTCCCGAGGGTCAGAACATAGGACTTGTGACCTCCATGACCGTCTACGCTCAGGTCAACGAATACGGCTTCCTGATCACTCCTTACAGGAAGGTGGAAAACGGAGTTGTCACCGACAAGATAGAATATCTCGCCGCCTACGAAGAAGAAGACTACATAATAGCCCAGAGCACGCCCACGGATGAGAAAGGAAAGATCCTTGCTGAAAGGGTCCTCGCAAGACACAAGAACGATATAAGGATAGTCAGACCCGAGCAGGTCAACTACATAGACGTATCCCCGAGGCAGATAGTATCCGTCTCTTCCTCCCTGATACCCTTCCTCGAGCACGACGACGCCAACAGGGCTCTGATGGGATCCAACATGCAGAGGCAGGCTGTTCCCTTGATGTTTACCGAGGCACCCCTCATAGGAACGGGAATGGAGAAGAAGGTTGCAAGGGACTCCCACTCGGTGGTCGTTGCCAAGAGGGGCGGTGTGGTAGAAGAGGTCAGCAGCTCAAGGATCATAATCAGGGTAAACGAGGAGGAGATTGATCCCACCAACCCCCTTGATATAGGTATAGACATCTACGACCTTAAGAAGTTCCAAAGGACCAACCAAAACACCTGCGTAAACCAGAGACCCCTCGTCAAAAAAGGTCAAAAGGTAAAGGCGGGAGACATCATAGCGGACGGACAGTCCACCGACAGGGGAGAGCTTGCCCTCGGCAAAGATGTGCTCGTCGCCTTTATGCCTTGGAGAGGTTACAACTTTGAGGACGCCATAGTCATATCCGAGAGGCTCGTAAAGGATGATGTGTTTACCTCCATTCACATAGAGGAGCTTGAAGTTGAGGCAAGGGAAACCAAGCTCGGTGAGGAGGAGATAACCCGCCAGATCCCCGGTGTCCCCGAAAAGGCGCTCGCCCACCTCGACGAACTCGGGATAGTCAAGATAGGAACCTACGTAAAGCCCGGAGACATTCTTGTGGGTAAGGTGTCTCCCAAGGGTGAATCCCAGCCCACCCCCGAGGAGAAGCTCCTTCAGGCTATATTCGGTGAGAAGTCAAAGGACGTGAAAGACACCTCGCTCAGGTGCCCGCCCGGTGTTGAGGGTGTGGTAATAGACGTTCAGATCTTTACAAGGAGAAGCTCCGAGCGCAGGAATATGCTCATAGACACCGTAGAGAGGGAGGAGCTTGAATCTTTGAGGGAGGAGCTGGAAAAGAGGAAAAACCTCATAATCGAGGGTAGAAACAAGGTTCTTAAGGGTCTCGTTCTGGGCAGGAAGTTGGAAAAGGACGTAACCCTCAGGAAGAAAACCTACCCCAAGGGAACTGTGATAGACGAGAAGCTCATAAAGACCTTCCTCAACTACATAATCTCCAAGCCGGACAACTTCTTCACCGACAAGGAGCTGATAGAGAAGATCAACGAGGTGGTTAAAAAGTCCAAGGACCAGATCCAGATGGTCACGAAGATATACGAGGAAAGGCAGAAGTCCCTATACCGCAGGGGAGACCTCCCACCCGGTGTAATAACGTTGGTAAAGGTCTACATAGCCCAAAAGAGGAAGATAAAAGTAGGTGACAAGATGGCAGGACGCCACGGGAATAAGGGCGTCATTTCGGTGGTCCTCCCCGTGGAGGATATGCCCTTCCTGCCCGACGGAACGCCCGTGGACATAGTCCTCAACCCCCTCGGTGTTCCCTCCCGTATGAACGTAGGTCAGATCCTTGAAACCCATCTCGGCTGGGCTGCCAAAGAACTCGGCAAGAAGATAGGAAAGATGCTCTCGGAGGGTGTGGACAGAAAGAAGCTCACCCAGTGGATGAAGGAAACCTACGCTATAGGGGACCCCACCGGAGAGAACGCCAAGTTTATAGAGGAGTTTCTTAACTCTCTCTCCGACGAAGAGTTCTACGAGGTTATGAGGGACTTCGCACGCAAGGGTATACCCATGGCAACCCCCGCCTTTGAAGGTGCCAGCGAAGAAGCTATAAAGGAACTTCTAAAGCGTGCGGGTCTGCCCGAAAACGGAAAGACCACCCTTTACGACGGCAGGACGGGAGAACCCTTTGACTTTGAGGTTACGGTGGGTTATATGCACATGCTCAAACTCATCCACATGGTGGACGACAAAGTGCACGCCAGATCTACGGGTCCCTACTCTCTGGTTACCCAGCAACCCCTCGGAGGAAGGGCACAGTTCGGCGGTCAAAGGCTCGGAGAGATGGAAGTTTGGGCGCTGGAAGCTCACGGAGCGGCTTACACCTTGCAGGAGATGCTCACCGTCAAGTCCGACGACATAGAGGGAAGGAGCAAGGTCTACGAAGCTATAGTAAAGGGTCGCTACACCTACTCGCCGGGCATACCCGAGTCCTTCAAGGTTCTTGTGAGGGAGCTGAAAGCCCTAAGCCTTGATGTCAGATGTATAAACGGAGAGAACGTCGGTTGTGATGAAGTTGATATTAAAGAGGAGGAAGAGAAATGAATCAAAAGAGGAGAGGTCTTTTCCCCTTTGAGAAGATCAAGCTTATGCTCGCCTCTCCCGAAGAGATAAGAAGGTGGTCCCACGGGGAGGTGAAGAGACCCGAAACCCTCAACTACAGAACACTCAAACCCGAAAAGGATGGTCTCTTCTGCGCCAAGATATTCGGACCGGTAAAGGACTACGAGTGTCTCTGCGGGAAATACAGGGGTAAAAAGTATGCGGGCACCATATGCGATAGATGCGGTGTTGAGGTAACCCTCTCCTACGAAAGGAGAAAGCGCTTCGGACATATAGAGCTTGCCGCCCCTGTGGCTCACATATGGTTCCTCAAGTCCACCCCTTCCAAGATAGGAACGCTTCTGAACATGACCTCCAGAGACGTGGAGAGGATCGTCTACTTTGAATCTTACCTCGTCATAGAATATCCCACGGAGGAGGAAGAGGAAGCCTTCCAGAAGGCAGAGGATACCATCCCCCTCAACGACGGGACAACCACCAAATGGGTAAAGCTAAGGGTGGTAAACGAGCAGGAGTTTGAGGAAGAGTATTCCTTCACCATTGACGAAAAGTATGAATACGGAATGGGGGCGGAGATCCTCAAGCAAGTGCTTTCCCAAATAGACCTCCACGAATATTCCAAAAAGCTCAAAGAACTTGTAAAGCCCTACAGCGTCGGATTTGAAGACTTAGGCAAAGAGCTTGAGACCAGATACAAACACCTCTACGAGAAGATCATAAAGACTTTGGCAGAGGACTTTAGAACCTTCGGCGTGGACTTTACCAATTTAGAGGACTTGGGTCTCTCCCTTGAGCAGGCTATCCACGGGGTGCTAAACGAAGAGCTGTATCTCAACGTGGAGACGGGAGAACTCTCTAAAGAAGATCAGGGTGAAGACTACCTGACCGGGAAGGAAGCCCTCAGAACCTACTACGAGAACCTGCGCAAGAAGAAGAACATTCCCGTCTTTGAAAGGATCAAAGAGGACATAAGGGCTACGGTTCTGAAAGAGGTCTCCGAGCAGAAGGTCAAGAAGTATCTCAGAATTCTCAAGCTCGTGGAGGGCTTTATAAAGAGCGGCAACAGACCCGAGTGGATGATCCTTGAGGTTCTCCCCGTCCTTCCTCCCGATCTCAGACCCTTGGTAGCCCTTGACGGCGGAAGGTTCGCCACTTCGGATCTAAACGATCTGTACAGGAGGCTTATAAACAGAAACAACAGGCTCAAACGCCTTATAGAGCTTGACGCCCCCGACATAATCATCAGAAACGAAAAGAGAATGCTCCAAGAGATAGTGGATGCTCTCATTGATAACGGAAAGAGAGGAAGGGTGGTAACCCAAAACGGCAGACCCCTAAAGTCCTTGGCGGATTACCTGAAAGGTAAGCAGGGGCGCTTCAGGCAGAACCTTCTTGGAAAGAGGGTTGACTACTCGGGAAGGTCGGTGATAGTGGTGGGTCCCGAGCTTCAGATGCACCAGTGCGGTCTGCCCAAGATAATGGCTCTTGAGCTGTTCAAACCCTTCGTCTACAGAAGGCTTGAGGAGAAGGGCTATGCCACCTCTATCAGAAACGCCAAGAAGCTCGTTGAACAGAAGGCTCCCGAAGTTTGGGAGTGCCTTGAGGAGGTGGTAAAACAGCACCCCGTTCTCCTGAACCGCGCCCCCACCCTCCACAGACCTTCTATACAGGCTTTTGAACCCGTTTTGGTGGAGGGCAAAGCCATAAAGCTCCACCCACTCGTTTGTCCTCCCTTCAACGCCGACTTTGACGGGGACCAGATGGCGGTTCACGTTCCCCTCTCCATAGAGGCTCAGCTTGAGTCCTACATCCTCATGCTCTCAACCCAAAACATCCTCTCACCCGCCCACGGGAAACCTCTCACGATGCCCTCTCAGGATATGGTTCTCGGAACCTACTACATGACCCAAGAACCTATACCCGGTAGGAAGGGAGAAGGTAAGATCTTTGCCTCAAGGGAAGAAGTCCTCAAAGCTCTGGACTTGGGCAAGGTAGACATCCACGCCAAGATAAAGGTAAAGATTGACGGGAAGCTAATAGAGACCACCCCTGGAAGGGTTCTCTTTAACTCCATAATGCCCGAGGGTGTCCCCTTCGTAAACGAGGTTCTTGACAAGAAGGGACTCTCTAAGCTGATCACAAGGCTCTACATAGAGGTGGGCAACGAAGAGACGGTCAAGTTCCTTGACAGGGTGAAAGAGCTCGGCTTCCTGAGAGCTACGATGGCGGGTATATCCATAGGTGTGGACGACCTTCAGGTTCCCAAGGTCAAGAAGGAGGTAATAGACAAGGCGCTGAAGACTACCGACGAGATCTGGAACCAGTATGTTAACAACATCATCACCAACAAAGAGCGCTACAACAAGATCATAGACGTTTGGTCCGATGCCACCAATCAGGTCTCCAGAGCGATGTTTGACGAAATAGAGAAGTCCGAAAGGGTGGAAAACGGTAAGAAGTTCCCCGGGGTCTTTAACCCCATATTCATGATGGCAAACTCGGGGGCGAGGGGTAACAGGGACCAAATCCGTCAGCTTGCGGGAATGAGGGGTCTCATGGCTAAGCACTCGGGTGAGTTTATAGAGACCCCTATTATTTCCAACTTCCGTGAGGGGCTTTCGGTTCTGGAATACTTCATCTCCACCTACGGAGCAAGGAAAGGTCTTGCGGACACCGCCCTTAAGACCGCTTTTGCCGGATACCTGACCAGAAGGCTCGTAGATGTAGCTCAGGATATAACCATAACCCAGCACGACTGTGGAACCCTCAAGGGTATAGATATGGAACCCATCGTTGAGGGCGGTGAGGAGAAGGTCCCTCTCAAGGACAGGATCTTCGGAAGGGTCTTAGCGGAGGATGTGAAAGACCCCTACACGGGAGAGATCATAGCCAAGAGGAACGAGGTTATAGATGAAAAGTTGGCGGAGAAGATAGCAAGATCGGGAATAGAGAAGGTAAAGGTCAGGTCACCCCTCACATGTGAGGCAAAGCGTGGCGTCTGCGCCATGTGCTACGGTTGGGACCTCTCCCAGAGGAAGATAGTATCTGTAGGGGAGGCGGTGGGGATAATCGCCGCCCAGTCCATAGGTGAGCCGGGAACCCAGCTCACCATGAGAACCTTCCACATAGGCGGTGCGGCTACCGCTCAGAAGGTTCAGAACGTCCTCGTTGCAGAGACCTCCGGAGAGGTTAAGTTCTACAACCTCAAGCTCATAACCAACAGGAAGGGAGAGAGGATAAACATATCCCGTGAAGGGGCGATAGGGATTGTAGACGAAGAGGGAAGGGTCGTAGAAAGGCACGCAGTCCCCTACGGTGCCAAGATCTTAGTTGAAGAAGGGGACAAGATCAAGGAAGGCAC
>WFYH01000256.1 GCA_015490215.1 Aquificaceae bacterium | reverse complement strand
TTCTGAGGGTATAAGGTCAAGTTTAGGACTCGTTTCCCTGTCTGAGGAGCTGAAACAGAAAGCGGTATTGTTCTGGGATCTTCAGAGAAAGATACTCGGTGCAAAGAGGATAAGGGTGGAAGGCGGGAACCTCTTCATGCTGACAAGCGGGAGTTCCCTTTATGAGGGGTTTGTAAAGTGCGCTTACATATACAGGGACGGGATCCTTTACTACTATGAGTTTCCCTTCCCCTACGGTGCGATGGATGAGTATGAAGAAGACAAACTCATGGAGGTGGGTAGGTTTGAGGAGTTCAGCCTGAAGGTAAAAAGCGGGAACAGATACTTAGAATCCTTTGACGGACTCCCCGAAGAGGTGGTGGTAACCGTAAACGGACAGGAAATGGTATTTACCACGATCAAGTGAGAGACCTTACAGCTCTGATCGATTCAAGGATTATTACCGCCTCAAGGAGCAGTATAAAGGAGCTCACGAAGGCGAGCAGATAATCTCCCTTTGCAAAGTTGTTGAGAGCGTTCATAAACATGGCGGTTGAGGTTATAAGTAGAACCGCTATTAGGGGTATCAAAACGGGCAGGGTTTTCTTAGAAGACTTCTTAAGGTAGAGATAGGTAACCAGAAGAGCAAGACCCGCAAGGAGCTGATTAGCCGCTCCGAAGACGGGCCAAAAGACCAACCCGCCTTTTCCCCCTTCCTTTGCAAGAACAAGGGCTAAAGAGCTTACCACCGCTATGAAGGAGGCAATCCAAGGGTTGGTCAGGGGTTTAAGAGAGTATATGTATCCGAGTTCGTTGAGGATGTATCTTTGGATCCTTACACTGGTGTCCATGGTGGTAGCTGCAAAGAGGACTATGAGGGTAGCCACAAGGGTTTGAGCAAGGGCTGTATCAAAACCAAGTGAAGCTATCAGGTTGCCTCCGCCCTCAACTACCGCAGGGATGGCGGACTTCTTTATGGTAGCCCAAGAGGAGTAAAGCTCGGAAAATCTGTCTGCGGAAACCATAGCTATGCCGGCGGTGCAGGCGACTATAACCGCTACCGCCAACGAACTTTCCCCCAAAAAGCCCAAATAACCTACCGTTCTTGCGTCGCTTTCCCTGCTCAGCTGTTTTGATGTGGTTCCCGAGGAGACGAGGGCATGGAAACCGCTCAGGGCACCGCAGGCAATGGTTATAAAGAGGAAGGGAACTATGGGCGGTGCTCCCTGCGGAGAGGGGTTAAAGGTGGGGGCGACCACTTTGGGATTGGAAAACACGGCTCCCGCATACACAAGGAGTAGCAGGACAACCAACTGGAGACCGTTCAGAAAGTCTCTGGGCTGGAGCAAGAGCCAAACGGGAAGAGAGGAGGCAAAGAAGGTGTATAGGAAGAGTATAAGTATCCAAAACATTATGGGATCAAGCCCCAAGGCTTTTGCAACTGGAGATATGTCCACCGGGTAAAGGGAGCCGATGTAGATGGAGAGGTAGAGAATTGCTAAGAACAGAACCGTCGGAATAAGGAAGTTTACCCTGAACCTGTATACAGAATACCCGAAAGCTAACGCCAAGGGAACTATAGCCCATGCGGGGATAACGCTGGAGGGGAACTTGGTAAAGAGCAGAGCTATAACGTAGGCAAAGACCGCATTTACCAAAATTGCAAGGGCAAGAATAAGAAGCAGGAAGACTATCCTCGCCCTTTCCCCCGCATAGTTTCCCAAAATTGAGCCTATGGATCTTCCCTTGTGCCTTACCGAGGTTACCAAGGCTCCAAAGTCGTGAACCGCACCCACAAAGACCGCCCCGAGGACAACCCAGAGCAGGGCGGGTAGCCACCCCCATATTACCGCTATCGCCGGTCCGACTATGGGACCCGCTCCCGTTATGGAGGTAAAGTGGTGTCCCAAAAGTATCCACTTGTTTGTGGGAACGTAATCAACCCCGTCCCTGAGTTCGTGGGCGGGGGTAGGATTTTCATCGCTCAGCTGAAAGACCTTCTGAGAAAGGTATTTTGAGTAAACGAGGTAGCCGAAAAGGTAGCAGATAAAAGCAAAGAGAACTATACCCAATGCGGACATGCCTTATTATTTTAAGCATGGAAAAGCCTTGGTCCGGAAGGTTCACGGAGGATACGGACTCTTTCGTTGAAGAGTTCACTGAGTCGGTGAGCTTTGACAGGGAGCTTGCTCTTGAGGATATAGCCCAAGATATAGCTCACGTGAAAACTCTGGAGAAGGCGGGTATCCTGAGCAAAGAGGAAGCTCAAAAGATCATAGAAGGTCTGAAGGAGGTAGAAAGGGAGATAAAGGAAGGCAAGTTCCCTTGGAAGAGGTCCCTTGAGGACGTCCACATGAACATAGAAGCCCGCCTTACGGAAAAGATAGGAAAGGTAGGCGGAAAGCTACACACCGGCAGGTCAAGGAACGATCAGGTTACCACCGACGAAAAGCTCTTCCTAAAGAGGGAGATAAAGGAAATCCTTGATCTTTTGAGGGACCTGAGGGTTAAGCTCATTAAAAAAGCTGAGAAAACCGTTGACGTTATCGTCCCCGCCTACACCCACCTTCAGAGGGCACAGCCTATAAGGTTTGCCCACTACCTTTTGGCGTATAGGGAGATGTTCCTTAAAGATGGGGGTAGGTTTTTGGACGCCTACAGGAGGTTAGACGAACTGCCTTTGGGTAGCGGTGCGGTTGCCGGTGTAGACTTTCCCCTTGATAGGTTCTTTACCGCCGAGCTTTTGGGTTTTAACCGCCTTACGAGAAACTCCATCTACGCAACCGCAGACAGGGACTTTGTGGCGGAGGTTCTATTTGCTTGTGCGCTAACGGGTGCCCACCTTTCCCGCCTTGCGGAGGACCTCATAATCTGGGCTTCGGAAGAGTTCGGGTTTGTTGACCTTCCGGACAAACTCTGCACGGGAAGTTCAATAATGCCTCAAAAGAAGAACCCCGACGTTTTGGAGCTTATAAGAGGAAAAACGGGCAGGCTCTACGGGAACCTAGTTGCCCTTCTCACCGTTCTCAAAGGACTACCAACCGCCTACAACAGGGACCTGCAGGAGGACAAGGAACCCCTCTTTGACAGCCTGAAAACCCTCAAAGGTTCTCTGATAGGCATGGCTAAGGTTATAGAAGGTATGGAGGTCAACGAAGAGAGGACCATCAAATGTGCGGGAGGTTTTACCCTCGTTACGGACATGGCTAACTACCTTGTTCAAAAGGGTGTTCCCTTCAGGGAGGCGCACCACATAGTCGGTAGGATAGTTTCCTACCTCATACAGAAAAAGAAAACTCCCGAAGAGGCTACCCTTGAGGAGCTGAAAGACTTTTCCCCCCTATTTGAAGAGGACATCTTTGATATCCTCACCCCCTCTGCGGTGGCTGACAGGAGGAAAACCTACGGCGGAACGGCAAGGGAACGGGTCCTTAAAATGATAGAAGTGGCAAAGAAAGAGGAGGGTATCACTTGAGAATGGACTTTAGACTCTTCATCTCATACATCCTTTTGTCCGCAAGGTTAACGAGGTCCGTTACGTTTAAACCCTCCTTGGGCAGTTCCACCATCCCGTAGCTTATGGATATACCGTAGTCCTTAAACTTTGCCTCTATCTTTTTTCTCAGAATTTCAAGGCGCTCCGCTATGGATCTCGGATCGCATTCGTAGACTAAAACCATAAACTCGTCCCCTCCCATGCGGGCTACTATGTCTCCCCTTCTGAAGTGAGACTCTATGAGACCCGCCACGAGCTGGAGAACTCTATCGCCCTCCGCATGTCCGAAGCGGTCGTTTACGCTCTTGA
>WFYH01000255.1 GCA_015490215.1 Aquificaceae bacterium | reverse complement strand
TAAACCGCACAGCTTTCACATTCATCTATGTCAAGAACGGATTTGGATCTCAGGTAATACACGGTTTTAAGTCCCAGCTCCCAAGCGAGGGTGTATATCCTTGAAAGGGTGGGACCGTCTATGTTCTCTGGATCTATAAATAGGTTCAAGCTCTGGGATTGATCTATCCACTTCTGGCGAACCGCCGCCGCCCTGATAATCCATTCCTGATCAATGTTGTAGGCGCTCTTATAGTGCCAAAAGAACCTGTCAATTTCTGGGGGAACCTGAGGAAGAACTCCGCTCATATTCTCTTCCTTGTAGTATTTAGCGAATATGGGATCTACCGAGGGCGTGGCGCCGAGTATAAGGGATGTGGATCCCGTGGGCATCATGGCAAGAAGGTAGGCGTTCCTAAGCCCGTGCTCTTTTATCTCCTGAGCCAGTTCCTTCCAAGGGAGGTTATTGCCGTTGGCTTTTGAGTCTTCCACTATCTCATCTACAGACCTTCCGAAGAATATCCCTTTGCTCCAGTCTGAGCCTTCAAAGAGGCTGTATCTTCCTCTTTCCTTGGCAAGTTCAAGGGATCCTTTCAAAGCATAGAAGGCTAAAAGTTCAAAGAGCTGGTCTGCAAACTTCAGGTGCTCTTCGCTCTCCCACTGAATGCCGTTTTTGACCAAGCAGTAATGGTAGTTGGAAACTCCTATTCCTATAGACCTGTATCTTTTGTTGGTATACTGTGCCTCGGGAATGGCGTAGTAGTTCATATCTATTACGTTGTCAAGCATCCTCACCAATACGGGAACCACCCTCTCCATCATCTCTTTTGTGTGAACCTTTCCGAGGTTTACCGAACCGAGGTTGCAGACCACCACATCCCCCGACCTCTTCCTGTAGGTTATCTCTCCCGTCTCGGGGTCAAGCTCCCTACCCAAGTGCTTTGTAACGCTCATGTTCTGGATTATCTCCATACAGAGATTGCTTGAGTAGACCATCCCCGCATGCTTGTTGGGGTTAAGTCTGTTGGCGGTATCCCTGAAGAAGATGTAAGGTTCTCCCGTTTCAAAGGCTACCGTAAGGAGCCTCTTCCACAGCTCAAAGGCGTCCACCTCCTTCTTTGCTTCCTCGGGGAGTTCCTTTTCTAACCTCAGGTATTCTTTTGTGAATTCTTCACCCCACAGGTCTTCAAGGTTCTTCCCGTCCTTTATACTTTTGGTGTAGTAGGGATCAAAGAGTGTCCACTTTTCCCTGTTTTTTACCCTCTCCATGAAGATGTCAGGTATGGAAACTGCGGGGTGTATGTCGTGGGCTTTTTTCCTTTCATCCCCTGCGTTTGTCTTTACCTCTAAAAAGTCAAGTATGTCCTTGTGCCATATGTCCAAGGTTATGGAGGCGGATCCCTTGCGCATACCGAGCTGATCCACGTAGGTCATAACGTCGTTTATGATCTTGACAACCGGTATGACGCCGGAGCTTGCTCCCTTGAACTTCCTTATGGGGGCACCCGTTGCCCTGAGCTTCCCTATGTATATACCCAGTCCACCCGCATGCTTCGAGATCTGAGCCGCCTTTTGGACGTTGTCAAAGATGTCGTAAAGGTCGTCGTCTACCGTAAGGACGAAGCAGGAGGAAAGCTGAGGTATAGGCCTTCTTGCGTTCATAAGGGTGGGGGTTGCCACCGTGACGAGGTGCTCCGAAAGAAGGTCGTAAAACTCCTTAGCCCACCTTACCTTATCTTTTTCAGGGATAGCGAGGGTCATAGCTATCAGCATATACATCTCTTGGGGAAGCTCTATAACCCTTCCCTCTTCGTCCCTTGCCAAGTATCTGTCTGTAAGGATCTTTATCCCCGTGTAGTTAAAGTAAAGGTCCCTCTTCGGGTCTATGTGCCGGGAAAGCTCCCTAAAGTCCTCCTCGCTGTAGTTTTCAAGGAGATACTTTCCGTATATTCCCTTCTCTACATACTCTTTAACGAAGTCGTAAAAACCCTCGGTGTTGTAAGGCTTGTATTCCCTTGAAAGCTCATCCCTAACCTCGTAGCCCCTCACATGGGCTACCTTCTTGTAGAGGTCGTAAAGGAGAAGCCTTGCCGCCGCAAACTGCCAGTCGGGAGCTTCTGGAGATACCTTCTCCGCTGCGGTTCTAATAAGAACCGCCTGTATCTCCTCGGTAGTTATCCCGTCCCTGAACTGGATCTGGGCGTCCCTCTCCAGCTCAAGGGGATCTACGTTAAGCCCCTTGAAGGCAAACTCAAGGGCAAGGCGGATCTTATTTATGTCAAGCTTTTCCCTTCTGCCGTCTCTCTTGATAACTTCCATGGTAGTCCCCTCCATGGAAAAGGTATTCTAAAGACCCCTCCTCCTCCTCTGTGCTCTCTTATGTAATTGTGCCTCCTAAACTATTTAGCCGTAACCGAAAGTTACTGATAGGTATTGAACGTTTCTGTTAGCCCATGCAACGCTATAAGTGGTAGGATTCTAATCTGTAAGGGTTATGTTCAAGAAGATCCTCATAGCCAACAGGGGAGAGATAGCGGTCAGAGCCATAAGAGCCTGCAGGGAGCTGGGCATAAAAACGGTGGCAGTTTATTCGGAAGCGGATAGGGAATCTCTTCATGTCCTCCTTGCGGATGAAGCTATATGCATAGGTCCGGCGGAACCTTCCAAGAGCTATCTTGACGTTCCAACCATAATGTCGGCGGTTGAAGTTTCGGGGGCGGAAGCGGTCTACCCGGGCTACGGTTTCCTCTCGGAAAACCCCAAGTTTGCGGAGATAGTCCAAAAGAGCGGTGTTAGGTTCATAGGACCCTCACCGGAGACCCTTGGTCTGATAGGGGACAAGATAAAGGCTAAGGAGATAGCAAAGAGGGCGGG
>WFYH01000254.1 GCA_015490215.1 Aquificaceae bacterium | reverse complement strand
GAGTTTATAAACGAAGCTGCCCAAGAGATAGATCCCGATCAGAATACTGTAAAACTCAAATCTGGTGAAAAGGTCTCTTACGACTATTTGGTCATAGCCACCGGACCAAAGCTCGTTTTCGGTGTTCCCGGGCAGGAGGAGAATGCTGCTTCAATTTGCACCGCCGAGCACGCCATGGAGACCCAGAAAAAACTTGAGGAGTTCTACGCCAACCCGGGACCGGTGGTGATAGGCGCAATTCCGGGAACGAGCTGTTTTGGACCCGCTTACGAGTTTGCCTTTATGCTGAACTACGAGCTTGTGAAAAGAAATCTGCGCCACAGGGTGCCTATAACCTACGTAACTTCGGAACCCTACATAGGACACCTTGGACTAGGCGGAGTTGGTCCCTCCAAGAGGATGATGGAAGACCTCTTTGCAGAAAAGGACATCAAATATATAACCAACGTAAAGGTTACCTCCATAGAGGAGGATAAGGTTGTCTACGAGGATTTGGAAGGCAACAAACATGAACTGCCTGCAAAGTTTAAGATGTTCATGCCCCGCTTTATGGGTCCCGATGTGGTTGCCTCCGCAGGCGACAAGGTAGCCAACCCTATGAACAAGATGGTTATAGTCAACAGATGTTTCCAAAACCCTACTTACAAGAACATCTACGGGGTTGGTGTAGTAACCGCCATACCTCCTGTGGAGAAAACACCCATACCTACGGGAGCACCCAAGACGGGTCAGATGATAGAGGGGATGGCTATGGCGGTTGCCCTAAACATAATCAACGACATTAACAACTCCCCCGACAGATACGCACCCACCTTGGCTGCTATATGTATAGCGGACATGGGTAAAGAGGCGGCTGGATTTATAGCCAACCCGGTTATACCTCCTCGGGCGTGGGTCAAGACCAAAAAGGCGGGTTGGGTTCACTACCTGAAAACTGCATTTGAGAAATACTTCCTCTGGAAGGTAAAGCGCGGGGACATAGCACCTTGGTTTGAGGAAAAAGCCTTAGAACTTCTGCTTAAACTTAAACCTGTGGAGCTGTGCTCGGACTGCAACGGCTCGCCCGGCTCAAGGTGCTGAGAAAAAGCGCAAGATTGTTATACACTTATTAGCCGATGGACACGAAAGAGAGGATCCTCAGAACGGGTGCACAGATAATAGCCCACGAAGGGCTGAGGATGTTCACCGCCAAAAAGATCGGCGAGAGGGTGGGCATCTCCGACGCCGCCATATTCAAACACTTTCCCTCAATGGACAGCATAGCGGAGGAGATAATAAACCGCTACACCTCCGAGTGCTTGAGGCGGGTAGATGAAGCTGTGGCAAAAGGCAAAGACGCCGTTGAAAAGCTCAGCCTTATCATTGACGGACACATAGATCTTCTTGAGGAAACTAGGGGGGTCACGCCCATCCTCTGCTTTGAGTTTTCAAGGAGTAGCAAGCAAAAACTGAAAAAAATGATCTTTGAGTTTCTAAATACCTACGCCCGCAAGGTGGGTGATGTCATAGCGGAGGGCATAAGGGAAGGGAAGCTCAGAAAGGATATAGACGTGGAGGAGGTGAGCTTTTCCTTTATAGGCTTCATGCAGGCAAAGGTCTTTCAGTGGTTTATAAGGGGTAGAAGGGGAAAGATAGTCAGGGACAGGGAATCGGTAAAGAAGATGCTCCTTGAGGGTCTCCTCATCCGCCAACCCTGAACATTTCAACCTTCCTTTCTTTTATAAGCTCAAACCTTCTTTCCGAATACCTGTCCTCCCTCCAGCTCCATATCTTCCTCACAAAGCTTAAAATTTCCCGATCTTCTGCTCCTGAACGAAGAAGCCTCTTCAGATCGTATCCCTTATCGGAAAACAGGCAGGTAAAGAGACGTCCGTCCGCCGAGAGCCTGAGGCGTGTGCACCCCCTACAGAAGGGCTTTGTCACCGAGGCAACTATGCCGAACTCAAGGTCCATATCCTCGTAGCGGAACTTCAGGGCTGTTTCGGAGGACTTTCTTTCTAAGGGTTTGAAGCGGTAAACTTCCGCCATCTTTTCAAGGATCTCCTCTGCGGTTACTACCTTCTCAAAACTCCAGCGATTCAGGGTTCCAACGTCCATATACTCTATGAATCTGAGAATAAGTCCTTTTTCCCTGCAGAACTCGGCCAAGTCTAAAATCTCATCGTCGTTTACGCCTTTGACAATTACCGCATTTACCTTTACGGGGCTAAAGCCTTCCCTCAGAGCTATATCTATCCCCTTTAAAACCTTTTCAAGCTGAGCGGAACGCCCCACCATACGCCTGTATTTGTTCGGATCCAACGTCAAGAGGCTTACGGTTATCCTCTTGAGTCCGCTCTCTTTCAGAACCTTAGCCTTCTTTGAGAGGTTGTATCCGTTGGTGGTGAGGGCTATGTCCTCTATACCCTCAAGGGAGGAAAGCATAGACACTAAGTTTTCAAGGTGGTTTCTCAAAAGCGGTTCCCCTCCTGTTATCCTTACTTTGCGAACCCCGAGCTGTGAAAGGATCCTCACCGTTCTGGTAATCTCCTCGTAGCTGAGAAGCTCTTTTCTGTCCAAGAATTCAATCTCACTGTCAGGCGGCATGCAGAAGAAACACCGCAGGTTACACCTGTCGGTTACGGAAACTCTTACCTCTTTGAGAGGTCTGTTTAAAAGGTCTGTCGTCAAGCTCCCAGAACCCATCTTCCCTGTCCGTCGGCGGTAACTTCCTTCTTCCAGATGGGTGCTCTCCTTTTGGTTTCGTCAACCGCATACCTGCAGGCTTTGAAGGTTTCCTCTCTGTGTCCTCCGAAGACCACCACCAAGAAGGAAGGTTCACCTACGGGAACAACACCCAAGCGGTGGTGTATGAACACTTCCTTAACTCCGAACCTGTCAATGGTCTCGTCCCGAACCTTCTTTATCTCCTTCAGAGCCATCTCCGGGTAGGCTTCATAGTGAAGCTCCTTCACGTTTCCATCCTCGGGTGCACTACGGGGTATCCCCGTAAACACTACGCAGGCTCCGCACTCGGGAGGAACCTTGTAGTCCTTTAGTATGGTTTCAAGGCCGAACCACTCGTAGCCCACATAGACCCGAGGAACCATGGTTGCCTCCTTATTATGACATCCATGTCATATATTATAAGCCCATAGATAATTCATAGGTGGCAACTCGGGTTAAATTAATCTGCGACAGCCGAGGATATAGAAATGGTGGT
>WFYH01000253.1 GCA_015490215.1 Aquificaceae bacterium | reverse complement strand
TCCGAGCCAAACGCCCTTGAAGGCATGTTGCCCTCCTTCAAGTATCACCGTAAAGGGTCCGTAGTGAACAGCAAGGTCCGCTCCATACATCTGCATATCAACAGGGTTGTTTGCCACGTTGCTAAATCGGGCAAAGGGGTTTGGCAGTATCATGTAGGGAACCCTCACCTGAACGGATCCGGCACCCGCTTGGGTTCCTCCGCCCCCGGTTACACCCGGCGCGGGGCCCTGAACGTCCGTAATAAGCTCCTGATCTATCCCGTTTTGGAAGGCAAAAGAAAGACCCAAGGTTACACCTTTACGCTTCCCTATATAGGTGTCCCTGTATAGCCAGTTAAGACCCTTGGGTTTCCCCTCGGGTTTGCCCAGCATAAGAGTGGTTCTGAAAACGTAAAGAAAGGAGTCGGTGGAGTTGCTCCTGAGCTGTGAAAGACAGCGGGCGAAGTTACCCGGTCCTCGGCAGGCTCCGTCCACATTTCCCGCAGCTCCGGCTCTTACGGTTTCGTCCCAAGGCTGTTCTATACCCTTAAAGCCGTCAAAGATTCCGAAGAAGCCGTCCCAAGTTATCTTTCCGAAGCCTTTCCCCTTGTTTCCTTTTCTCACGTGAACGTATCCACCGTAAGCCCTTCCAGTCACGTTGGCTACTGTAAGATGGGTCCACCTCAGGGTTGCAAAGGTTCTGTCGGCTTCAAGATTGTCAAAGCCCGTCCTTCCGAACTGTTCCCTTCCGAGGGGCAGTCTCGGAAAACCCAAATGGGCGTCAACTATCCACCCCTCTATACCGAACAGCTCGTGAAGGGCAAACTTCAGATCAAGCTCGTGAAGGGCAAAGTTCCTTCCCCCGAGCAGTTCTCCCTGTCTGAGGTAACCGGCGGGCTGTCCCCCGAAAGGTGCCACGTATGCGTCCCTTCCTGCGTTGTTCAGCCTCATGACGAAGTTGAACTTAAACCACTTGTTGTAGCTTCCTCCCATCCTGAGCCTTATCCTCCTAAAGGAGACGTCCGTGGTGTTGGAGGACTCTATGAAGTTGGGTCTGTTTTCCTCACTTACCTGCTGGTGTCTTATCCAAGTCTGGATCAGGAAGTTGATATCAAGGAACTGTTGGGTTGAGTTGCTCCAAATCCTTATGGCATGGGATGTGTCGGGTGCAAAAAGAGCCGTAGCTCCCAAAACCGCCCCTGCGAGGGTGAGCCTTTTCATCGTCCCTTCCTCCCTTTACTGGACCTTGATGTAGGCATAGCCGAGGGTTTGCAGGTGAGCTACCGTTCCTACCCCGGAGGGAACTATTTTCACAAAGTCGTAGAGTTTACCCGCCAACTTTGCCCTTTTGACGGTTATACCGCAGACGTAGAAATCCACCCCATACTGAAGAAGCTCTTCCATTTTTATCTTCAGCGCTTTTTGATCTATAGGTTCCTTCGCCCACTTGGTTCCCTTCAAGTCTTTGAGCAGAAACTTTGCCCCCGCTCCGTGGGAGACCACCACAATCTTTATCCTGAAGGGGTCAAAGTCGTAAACGGAAAGGTGGTTGGTTATGTTCCTGAGCATGGTCTTAAAGCGCTTCTCTTGGGGAAAGTCTGCGTGGTATATGACGTTTACCTTCGCCTCCTTCTTTAGATCCTCAAAGCTGAGCCGAACGTTCTTGGCGTTTGCCACAGACCCGACCAAAGGCACCGCAACAGCCGCCGCACCCAGTTTAAGAAGATCCCGCCTGTCCATCTGAGCACCTCCTTTTCGCAGATTTACCTGCGGTGTGGCAAAGACTGTGCCAAAAGGAAAATTTAGAGCTATCAATCACTTAAGAATTGACATGTGGCCTGAACTTTTGCCAAATTGACAGAGGGTTTGTCAGAATGGCAAAGTCAATCTATGCCGTAGTATTCAAGCTTGCGGTAGAAGGTTCTTAGAGGTATGCCGAGGATCTCGGAAGCTTTCTTCTTGTTGAAGTTTACGCTCCTGAGGACCTGAATTATGTATTCTTTCTCAAGCTCCTTTATGGTCTTAAAGCCCCTGTCGGAGGGTTTCCCCAGAAGGCAGTCAACGTGGCTTTCGTCTACAATTTGACCTTCAGAAAATAGAACCGCCCTTTCTATCACGTTTCTGAGCTCACGCACGTTTCCGGGCCAAGGGTAAGACAGAAGGGTCTCCTTTGCCCTGCGGGAGAAATCCTTTACCTCCTTTGAATACTTCCTTGAAAAGACCTTCAGGAAGTGGTAAGCGAGGGGCAGGATGTCTTCCTTCCTCTCCCTGAGGGGCGGGATGTTTATCTCAACTACATTTAAGCGGTAATAGAGATCCTCCCTGAATTTCCCCTCCTCAACGAGCCTTTTAAGATCCCTGTTGGTGGCGGCTATTATCCTGACGTCGCTCTCTATCTCCCTTCTGCCCCCGAGCCTGTAAAAGCGTTTCGTCTCTATGGCTCTAAGGAGCTTTGCCTGAAGGGAGAGATCCATCTCCCCTATCTCGTCAAGAAAGAGCGTTCCCCCGTCCGCCAGCTCAAAAAAGCCTTCCCTGCCTTTGGAGGCACCCGTAAAGGCGCCCTTCTCGTAACCGAAGAGTTCCGCTTCAAGGAGATCCTTCGGCACCGAAGCTACGTTCAGGGTAACCATGGGTTTGTCTGCCCTGTCGCTGGATTTGTGGATGAGGTTAGCTATAACCTCCTTGCCCGTCCCCGATTCGCCTGTTATAAGAACGGGACAGTCGGAGCAGGCTATCTTTTCCACATTCCTTAGGATCTCCTTCATAGAGGGACTTGCAAAGATGTAACCTCCGTATTGAACGTGAACCCTCTTTTCTTCCCTGTAAAGGAGGTTTTCCCTCTTCAGACCTCTGGACTCAAGGGCTTTTTCTACGAGCACCTCCACCTCCTTAAGGGAGCAGGGCTTGGTAAGGAAGTCGTAGGCTCCCAGCTTCATGGCTTCCACAGCGGTCTTTATGGTCCCGTGACCGGTTATGACTATAACCTCCGTAAGGGGGGTGTTTTCCCTTATCCAGCGGAGCAGTTCCATACCGTTGCCGTCCGGCAGGAATAGGTCAAGGAGAACAACGGAAAAGTCAAACTTGTTAAGTATCTTTCGGGCGGTTTCCTTGTCTGGGGCTGTTTCAACCCTGTATCCCAAAGAGGAGAGGTGTTCCTCCAGAAGTTCCCTAAAGTCCGTATCGTCTTCAACTATAAGAACCCTCATGCCTTTCCGAAAACCACCTCAACCGTCGTGCCCGCACCCTTTGAACTCTTTACCTTCAAGTCACCCCCCATGTTCTTTACAAAGCGCCTTGCGAGGGGAAGACCAAGCCCCGTTCCGTGGTCCTTGGTAGTGTAAAAGGGTTTAAAGATCTTTTCAATCTCCTCTTCGGGAATACCCGGTCCCTTGTCCCTTATCCTCCAAACGATTTTGCCCTTTTCCTCCGTGAGCGTTACCTCAACGACTTCTCCCTCCGGACTTGCGTCTATGGCGTTGTCTATAAGGTTTACAAGCACCTGCTCTATCTGCCAAGGGAAAGCGTATAACCTTGAGCCGTTTAAGTTAGACTTGAAGGATATGCTCACCCCCTTTTTCTTTGCCTTCGGGGAAAGCATAGTTACGGCGTCTACGGTAACCTCCTCGGGGTTGATGTACTGGGGTTTTCCCTCTATGGGCTTTCCTATCTCAAGGAGCTTTCTGACCGTTTCCGCACACTTGCGTGCCTGCTTGATTATGACACGGGCTTTTCTCTTGATGTTCTCATCTTCACAGGTCATCTCAAGGCTTTCCGCATAGCCCATTATTGAAGCAAGAGGGTTGTTTATCTGGTGGGCTATGGAACAGGCTATTTCCCCTGCTAGGGAGAGCTTCGCCGTGTGTTCAAGGAGGACCTTAAGCTCTTTCTCTTGGGAAAGGTCCCTGAGCCTCCAAAGCAGATATAGGTTTCCTTCAATGTTGAGAACCTCCTGCCTGAGCTGACAGTAGATTTCCTCTTTGAGCTTTATCTTCCTCTCGGAAAAGAAAAGGCTTGTAAAGGGTAAATTCTCCCCTACAAGATCCGCCATGGATCTTCCTATAAGCTCTTCCCTTTTGAGGTTAAACTGCTCCAAGACGGTTCTGTTTACGTCTATCACCCTTCTTTCCGAGTTAAAGAGGATTACACCGTCCAAGGTGTTTTCAAAAAGAGCGGAGTAAAGCTTCCTTTCCTCTTCCAGCCTTCTTATGAGATTTCCGAAAGCTTGGGAAAGCTCCTCTACCTCGTCGCTCGCCTTTACCCTCTTGCGTATGTTCTCCTCCTCCCAAGAGACTATGAAGTCTCTCAGGTTCTCCAAAGGTCTGAATATCCGCAGAAAGACCAAGATGGCAAAGACCCCTCCGCTCAGCATAAAGGCGGATCCTGCCAAGAGGGCCTTCCTTTGAAAGCTCTGGAGGGGTTCAAGGACGGAGCTGAGAGGTTCTTCCACCACAACCACCCACCTGCCGTCCTCGCTTTTGCTGAAGACTCCCACCACGTCTGTGCCCGTAATGGAGGATCGGTAGGTTCCTATCCTCAGGGGTATCTTCCTACGGGAGGAAAACCTCATATCGCTGAAGGCAAGGATCTCACCCTCGGAGTTCGTCAGAAACACCTCCATAGCGGGTGAGGGCTTAGCCGAAACCACCGACTGCCAGAAGAGGGAAAGGTCCAGCGAAAAGACGTAAATGCCCCTAACCATTCCCCTGTCTCTTTCCTCCAAGGCAAACCTAAGGAAGGGTTCCCTATACTGGGAGTAGCCTATCTGCGGAAGTTTCAAAACGTCTGGATCAAGGAACCTTTCAAAGGAAGGTTTTACACTCTCCCTGCTTGCAAAGCTGAGGAGCACACCTTCAGGAGAGTAGAAAGCTCCCTCAAATATACCCTTAACCTGTCCCGTAATGCGCCAGATTATCTGCTCCTCCGAAAAGCCCAAGTTCCTGTAGAGGTATATAAGGGACTCCGTTTCCGAAAGGACCCTCTCCAAGAAAAGCTCTACCCTGCTTACCACCGAGGAGGCGTAGAGCTGGTTAAAACGCTGTCTGCTCTGTAGGATTTCCTTTCTCATAGCGGAGTTGTGGTAGAAGTAAAGGAGGGTAGGGATGGCGGTAAGGACCATAAGGAGCAAGACTATCCGAGCCTTGAGGGAGAGCCTCATCTGACCACCTCGTCGGCGTAGGTTACAAAGTTTCCGTTGTATTCAACCTCAATCTCGGCGAGGGCAGACTCGTTTACTGCAAGGCGGGGGTAGTAAGCCCTCTCAAAGGGGACAAACTCAACGGGGGTCCCGTTCAGGATCTTGTAGGCTATGTGGGAAGCCTGATACCCCTGCTCGTATCCGGAGGTTCCGTAAGCCACATGACAACCCTTTTTAACCAAGCCCGGCGAGTGGCAGAATACGGGAATCTGGTAGAAGTTGGCGTAGTGGAGTATGTAGGAGGTTAGGAAGTTCTCCGTGTAAAAGCAAGGTGTTATTATGATAGCCTCAAAGCCGTCCTCTCTCATGTGACTGATTATGTATTCAAGCTCCTTAACATCCTTTACGTTTACGGGAACCACCTTAACGCCGAACCTCTTTCCCGCCCTTATGGTTATACGGGTAGCGTTTTTTGAAGCCTCAAACTGAGGGTTGCAAAAGACTATAACCTTATTTACCGAGGGGAACATCCTCTTAAAAAGCTCAACCCTCTTCTCCATAAGCTCGGCGTTTAGGTTGTCCACACCCGTGATGTTCTCGGAGGGCTTTGCTAAATCTTTCGTCAGCCCCCACTCCCTGATGCTCGTTCCCCCCAAGATAACGACGGGGGTCTTGGGTCTTCCGGTTGCCTCCTTTATCATGTAAGCCTCAAGGCTCCCGCCCACGGCGATGAGGTCGTAGTCCTCCTGATTTATGGCTATCTCTTGGGCAAGCTCCCTCATCCTGCTCAAAGTGTTGTTGCCCTCAAAGAAGACGTAATCAACCTTGCTCAGTCCGAGATCCCTAAGCCCGTCCATGAAGCCCTTCACCTTTTCCATCCTGCCCTCTCCCGATATGAAGACCGCTATCTTTACCTCCTTCTCCTTTTCAGCTCTACACCCCATCAGAAAAAGGAGAGCAAAGGCAACGATTAATATCCTCATAAGCCCTCCTCCCTCGGACCGGGAACTACTCCCATACCTTAATTAAAATTAATCACATGAGAAAGAGCCTTCAGATAAAGGAGCTGACTATAGTAAACGAGGTAGCAAAGGTTTTGAGCAAGGGATTAAGCTTTAAGGAAACGGTGGGGGAGGTTTTAAAGACCCTATACTCCTTCTGGGATGTGGGTCTGAGCTTTATAGCTCTTTACGACAGGTCTCTAAAAGCGCTTAAGATAGTCGGAGCTTTTGGTTTTTCGGAAGAGGAGATAAGGAGGGGTATCTTCAAAAAAGGGGAAGGAATAACGGGAAAGGTATTTAAAAGCGGGGTCCCTGCGGTCTTACAGAACATAAAGGAGAGTTCAGAGTTTCTGAACAAAACCCGTATAAGGGAAAGGCTCTCGGGGAATGAGACCTTCGTGGCGGTTCCCGTAAAGGTGGGCGGGGACATAGTGGGGGTCTTGGCGGTTTTCAAGAGGTTTTCCTCAAGGGAAAGCGTGGAAAAGGGTGTGGAAACGCTGATGATCTTGGGAACCCTGATAGGGATGTTTTACAAGCTCAACATGAAGATAGAGGAGGAGAGAAAGTGGTGGGAGGAAGAGAAGAAGATCCTAAGGGAGGAACTCAGGAAGTCCTACAACATACACGGCATCGTGGGAACCAGCGATGCGATGATGAACCTGATAGAGACGATAAAGAAGGTTGCGGAGACGGAGACCACCGTTCTGATAACGGGAGAGAGCGGGACCGGAAAAAGCCTGATAGCGAGAGCTATCCACTTTATGAGCAAAAGAAAGGACAAACCCTTTGTAACCATAAACTGCGCCGCCATACCCGAAACCCTGCTTGAGGCGGAGCTGTTCGGATACGAGAGGGGAGCCTT
>WFYH01000252.1 GCA_015490215.1 Aquificaceae bacterium | reverse complement strand
TGAAGGTAATACTCTGTGAAAAGCCGAGCGTGGCTCAGGACATAGCCAAAGCCCTCGGCAAGGCTCAAAAGAAGGACGGATACATACAGGCTGGGGATTACGCTATCACATGGGCGTTCGGTCATCTCTTTGAGATAGACGATGAAGTGGCGCCCAAGAAGTGGAGCCTTGATACACTCCCCATCTTCCCTGAAAAGTTCAAATACAGGCTTACCAAGGGGGCAGGGAAGCAGTTTAAGGTCATAAAGGAGCTACTGAAGAAGGCGGACGGCGTTGTCATAGCAACGGACGCCGGTCGTGAAGGGGAGCTGATAGCGAGGCTCATTCTTTACCAGGCGGGCTGGAAGGACTGGGATAAGACATACCGTTTATGGACCTCTGAGGCTCTCACTTCGGAAGTAGTAAAGAGGGAATTGAAGAACCTCAAGCCTGCTAAGGATTTTGACTCTCTCTATTGGAGTGCCCTCGGGAGACAGCATGCCGACTGGATAGTGGGGATAAACCTTACGAGGTTAATAACGCTCAAGTCCTCGGACAGGAGTGTGTGGAGTGTGGGGAGGGTCCAGACACCAACCTTGAGGCTCGTGGTGGAGAGGGACCTTGAGATAGAGAGGTTCAAGCCAGAGCCTTACTGGATCGTGAAGGCTCTATTTGAGAAGGAGGGTTCTACCTATGAGGGGATTTTCATTCCGCAGGGTTCCGTGGGAGATAACGACAGCTCAGCTGTATCTGGCTCTGAGGAAGACGAAGGGACACAGGAGGAAGACAGGGGCTACAGGCTATCTAAAGAGGAGGCTGACAGAGTTCTTAAAGCCCTTGAGAAGGAGAGTAAAGGGGTTGTAGAGAAGGTAGAAAGGAAAAGAAAGAGGGAAAAGCCACCACTACTTCACTCGCTCACTTCCCTCCAGAGGGAGGCTAATAAGCTCTACGGTTTCTCTGCAAAGAAAACGCTTGACGTGGCTCAGAGGCTCTATGAGGTCCACAAGTGTCTTTCGTATCCGAGGACTGACGCACAGTATCTTGCGGAAAGCTCTAAGGAACTTGTCAAGAAGGTTCTTTTAAAGCTCGGCAGGAAGAACCTCATACCTGCGGTAGAAAAGGCGGGAAAGAGAGTTTTCAACGACAGCAAGCTCACGGACCACCATGCCCTCATACCTCTCGCCCCTCTGCCGAAAGAGGCAAAAGAGGACGAAAGGAAGATATACGACCTTGTTTTGAGAAGGTTCCTCGGGGCTTTCATGCCCGACTATGAGTATGAAACCACGACCATTACCACCCGTGTGGGCGATTACAGGTTCCTGACCAAGGGAAGGAGAGACATACAGCTCGGCTGGAAGGAGCTATACAGAGAGGACCTTAAAGAGAGCAAACTCCCCGAGCTTAAAGAAGGAGATAGTGTTAGGAAGGTAAAAGCCTTCTCGGAGAGGAGAGAGACGAAACCACCACCGAGATACACGGAGGGAGCTTTGCTCAAGAAGATGGAAAAGCTCAACCTCGGGACACCGGCTACAAGAGCTTATGTGATAGCTACGCTACTGGACAGGTCCTACGTGGTCAGGAAAGGGAAAGCCCTTGTGTCCACTCCCAAGGGTAGAGAGCTGATAAGCAAGCTATCTGACTCCCAGGTATCCTCTCCTGAAATGACGGGAGAGTGGGAGAATGAGCTGGAGAGCATATACACGGGAAAGAAAGGGCATAGAGGTTATGAGAGCTTCCTCGGGAACATAAAGGAGTTCGTCAGGAAGGAGATAGAGAACCTCAAATCTGTAGAGATAACCTCTCAGAGACAGGCTTCTCCTAAGATGCTCAAACTCGCAAAGAGCCTTGCCAGAGAAACGGGTCTTAAGGTTGACGGGACGGGATTTGAAGAGATCAAGGCGTTCATAGACAAGGCTCTTGAGAGGAAGAAGGAGACACTTGAGGAAGGTCTCGGCAGGTGCAAGTGCGGGGGAAAGATACTTCCCTTCTCCAAGGGCTGGAAGTGTGATAAATGCGGGGCGGTTGTGTGGAACACGATGTATGGGAAGAGGATAGGCAAGAAAACCGCCCTCAAGCTCCTCCAAGGGGAGCGTGTTTTTGTTAAGGGACTGAAGTCTAAAAACGGGAAGGAATACTCCGCTTACATGAAAATGGATGAAGGTAGAGTTAAGTTAGACTTCGGAGTGGGGCATGAAAGTTAAACTTCAACTTAGGAACAGGCGAATATGGGAAGTGGGGGAGCTTGAAGACGAAAGGGATATACCCAAAATAGAAGAGATACTCTCGGAAAGTCCTGTAGACTTCCTTATTCTCTTGCCTATATACCTCAAGGATGAAGACGTCTATAAATCTTTCTATGTGGCGCCTTCGGACGTCAAAGCCGTAATACTGCAAGAGGGAAATATCATCAGGGCTTGGGAAGTTAGTAGAAAGCCAAGAAATGATACTAACGGCAGTTCACATAAGGGTGAGAAAGGGGGCGCAAGCCCCTAAAGACACATGACACACAGCTGAGAGCCGCCTTCAGCTTCGTAGGTCTCCAAAACGACCCTGCCACAAGCGTCGCACATGGGGAGTTCCCAGTAGCAAGCACTACACACAGGAATAGGAATATCCCCATCATAAGCCCACCTGTAACCTCCGAGGGTTATGTTAGTCCCGCAGTAGCAAAAGTCTTCGTTGAGGGGTTCTACTTTCATGACCACTCACCTCCAAAGGTTTTACTGAGTATAAATGGGAGAAGGGAGCGGAGCGCCCCCTCATATACATGACTACTTCTGAGACTTGAGGAACTCTACAAGGGTGCAGAGTCCCTCCGAGGGATGCCAAGTGAAAATGAGGTCATTACCCTTAAAGACGAGGAGCATTAAGCCTGAGAACATGAACTCAAGCCCTGTCTCTGGGTAATGACGCTCGAAGGTCTCTACGAGCCTCTTGGCGTCCCTCAGCGTCTCCTGATAGAGTTTCTCTCTTAGCATGACCACTCACCTCCTACTGAGATATTAACTACTTCTCACTATGCCCTCGGGAGGGCGTCCTCTGTTTTTAACTTCCCTTAAATGGGAGAGGGAGGCGGACCGCCTCCCGCTGTGTTATGACCACTCGTTAATAAGGGACTTGAGGAACCTCAGCAGATCCAAGAGGGACTGGTATCCCTCTTCCCATGCGAAGGTTCCCGTTATGCTGTGGCTTCCGAGCTTTACCTCGTAACCACCCACTATCCCTTCCTCTTCCACTTCCATCCAGATATAGACAGAACCCTCATGCAGTTCATAAAGGGTTCCGCCCTTAGAAGAGAAGGGATAGCTTTTCAGGAACGACTCAAGGACGGTCAAGTAGGCAGACTGAACCTGTCTCCTTGCCTCTGGGGATAGCATGACCACTCACCTCCTGCTAAGGATTTTAGATACTAATAATCTAACCTGCATTTTTGTTTTCTTCAAGTCTGATTAAATCCTTGCATATCAAGGTTAAAGGAAGGATGACATATTTAAATAGGGGGAATAAAATAAATAAGTGCTATGGGTATGGTAAAGAGACTAACCGCCGTTATAATGGCTTGTTCAGTGGTTGCTCAGGCTGGAGACCTGAAGCAGTTTTTGGACGAACTCGGGGCAAGTTATAACTACACTCCTCCATCCAGTTATAGAGCTGGGGATTATCAGGTTTATGCCGGACCGAGTTTGAGGCTAAGCATACCGAACAAAAACATATCCCTGCTTACCTACACACCCCCCAGGTTCAAGGCGGATTGCTCAGGGATAGATTTCTCGGCAGGGGCTATCGGCTATCTGGCGGAGAACTTTGACACTATCATCTCCAACTTCACTACCGTAGGGCTGTATGGAATGCTCCTCGGATTGGCTTCCACGTCTCCCACGATCGCTGAAGTTATGAAGTGGCTTCAGCAGATAGAGGAATGGGTGCGTATGCTCCAGATGAAGCCGTGTGAGATAGGCATGGTAATAGGACAAACCGCAGGACAGAAATTCAGGGAGTATGTTAAAACGGGAAGGCTAACGGTATCTACAAGCAGTAGCGCGGAGAAGTCAAATAGGGACACGCTGAACAAGATAAAGAGCTGTGTTTACAGCATAGCGGATGGTAACTTCAATCAAGCCCTTGAAAGCCGGCTAACGTCTCTCGGGTTCTCGTCTAACGTAGCTCAGGTAGTAGCCTACAACTTCTTCCCGGTTGTTCATCTGAACGCAAGGATGGACGCTTCGGGTCAGTGTGATTTCAATCCCGAATTCAAGCCGGCTCTCCTGACCGCAGAAGAGATACTGAAGGGCTGGAGTCCGGGCAAGGAAATAAGAGTTCCCATAGGTGTGGGGACTAATATCACGTGGTCTTTCGCTTCTGAACCTACCGCTTCACAGGGGCTATACGGCTATTATTACGAACAGCTCAGGACTCTTGTAAACCACATAAGGACGAACTCTGTAACCATAGACGATAAGAAGCTCCTTTACTCCCCCGTCATGGCTCCTTTCAGGAACTTAATACTCATAATAGCTTCCAGACCTCAGTATGAGGAGCTTCTCCAGCCTATAGCGAGGCTCTATGCCCTGAGTGTGCTGTCTATAGCCCTGAACGACATAGCATCTGCAAGTCAGATAGCAATAGACAAACTCCTTGACTCGGCAAGGATAACAGGTGCGGGTGAAGAGTTCCCTCTATCGGTAGATGACCTTATTAAGTGGGCACGGGATATACGGGAAAAACGTAATGAGTTCATGGGTTTCTACTATGGGGAAATGCAGGCTCTCAGAAACGAACTCGCAACCCAGATGGCGATGATAGAGCAGGCTGTTAGGCTTGAGAAAGACGCCTCTAAACTTGCCAATAACATCCTCGGGGTGAGCCTGACGGAATGAGATGGGCTTGGCTCTTTTTACTCCTTGGCTTAGCGTTCGGTGTGGACTTAAACCAGACAAAAAGCGACGCTCTGAACTATGCTAATCAGGCTAATACTCTGAGCACGGACGCTAAAAATACAGCTGAGAATATACTGTGTATTAAGGGAGGAGCGGATTGTTCATATCAGGGGCAGGACTATAAGAACTTCTCTCAGGAAGCTACGGCAAGACAGGAATACTTAAATCAGGCTAACGACCCGAATTCGGCGCTCGGCAGGGCATTATCCACGATATGGAGCACTTCGGATGTTAAATCTACGCTCTTCTACCAAGAAGCCACGAAACTCTATCAATGCGATAGGGTGTCTCCAAATGGTAAATGCGAGAGGTATGTGGGGGAGAGCTACTACGGGGAATGCCAGACCGTTATGGAGTGTGTATCCCAGACCATCCAGCAGAGCTATGCAGAGTATATGTGCTATGTGGACTCTCAGGGACAAAATACAGCCGGGGAAAGCAGGTATCTTTGCTATGTCTATAACCAGATAGAACCTGCGGTAAAGGAGAAAGAGTATGTGTGTCATGTAGTAAATACGGAGAGCATTAGGACGTGCACTAAGGATTTACAGGTGAGTTTTGGACAATGTATGAACGTTGAGGATCCTGAAATCTCCATAACAGGTGGGTTTGGTAACCCAAATGGAGTATGTGGAAATTATAAAATTAGCGCACTTGAGGTTACTAAAAATGAAATAATTTTCTACAGCCAAGACTCGATACGTCGTTCATGTTGGGGTTGGTGCAAACCCAGAACTAAAGTGGGCACAATAACATTTCAAGGAGTTGAATTTAAAACCACAGGACTTTGGGAATACCCATATCTGCCTGATGACCCGAGAGACGACTGCCCAGAAACACCACAGATATGGATAAAAAATATATATGGTGCCGAAAAAACTCTTACAATAGAGTTATACCCAAGTGGGTGGGATTATCCGAACCATATAACCCTTACAATAGAGTTAGCAAAAGGAACCGTTTGGGGAGGATCTACTCAATGGTATGACGACTTTCAGAGTATAATTGCTCTTATTCCTAACGAAAACAAGATTGATCTTTACCAGTATGTTAATCGCCCGAAAGTTGGGGAGCTAATCTTTTGCCCTGACGGGGCAACATACGATGCTTCATCAGGGCAATGTGTAGGTGTTAAATGCTCCCTTACAAACCAAACTTACACCTCTAAGTCCGACTGCTACGCTAACTGCTACACGGAGAGCGTAAATGACTGCACGGTCCAGTAGAGGTTTAAGGGTTATGTGGAAAGTGGCAAGGGCTGGCGTCATGATTGGTCAGGCTGTTATACTGATTATCTTCTTATCGGGAGTTTTTAGCCTCCTTGCCTTGGGCGAAGGACGTGGCGGTGAGTCTCTTTTGCCCAAAATTCCGCTTATCTATGACGCTTCTCTCCGGCTGACAGACTTTCTCTGGAGACCATTTTATGAATATGCAATAGTGAGCCATTCATTTTCCCCTGACCCAGAGAGCTTTGAACGTTTTAAAAGGGTTCATGCCTTCTTCATGCAGTTTGCTCTTCCCGTGATGGCTCTTAATTCAGTCCTATATACCTTCAAGGAGGATCAGGAAACTTGGGGGCAAACTCAGTTAGAGGCCTGTTAGTAGGTATAGGCTTTCTTCTACTAACCATAGTGGAAGTGTGGGGAGCCTGCGTTTTTCAGGAAGAGGTGTGTGTGGACAGCGGTTGTAAGACCTTTACTCAAGGTGGGACTTCTTTCCAGATATGCAAACCTTGCTGGAAGTGGGAGAAAAGGTATGTATGCTCGGACGGGGGAGTGGCGAACTACTGCCAGACCTATGAAAATGACCCCAGCAGGTATCAGCTTGTGTCAAAGACCTGCATACTTGACCGCTACGGGCTCGGATGTGAGATAGAAGAGCGAGTATATAGAGAAACCCTCATACCAAACGCTTCCTGCGGAGACTACATAGGGGAGACCTGCGTCCAGACCCAGGATATAACCTTCAACGAAGTCCAGCCTCCCTATACGCTCACGGGAGTGTGCACGGAGAAGGAGAAAAAGTATTACTGCATAACCTCTTCAACGGACTACTGCCAGCCATACAGGTCGGGTTGTAGTCAGTCGGGGGCGGGGAGCTGCACAAAGCAGGTAAACGGACTGTGCAAGCTCGTGGCGTATAACTTCGTATGCGGTCAGGCTCCGCAGGGATGCCAGAAGACCGGGGAAACCTGTATAGACAATTCCACGAGAACGATAGGAGATGAAACCATAACCGCCTGCTGGACTTACCAGTATCAGTATAACTGCCCCACGGGAACGACCGTGAACACGTGCACGCCGTATGAAAACAATCCTGACTGCACACTTGTGAGCGAGAATTGTTCGGGAACTTCCTGTGATAGGACTTACAGATGCCTGATAGAGGAGACTACGGGGTGTTCCGAGTGGCAACAGAGGACGGTATGCTCCGGAGAGGACATTTGCGACCCCAACTCTTCCATATACAACCCCGACATCTGCAACCCGACTCAGGTGGATATGAGTCAGTACTTCGGGAATGTGGCATACCTCTACGCCCTTAATGAGATACGCAAGGATTACGCCTGTGCGGGAGACCTCCAGACCTCCACGGCAACAACCTCTACGACCTCAACCTCTTATGTGTGCTCGGACTACTCTACTCCATGCGGAACCGGGACAGCCTGGGTATGTCAGTCCTCTCCGAACCAGACGAACCTATCTACGGACGGGACGATAGAGTACTGCATCCAGCAGGGCGGAAACTGGGTGTGCCCCTACAGAAATGAGCCGTGCGTTCAGGCAAACATCTACACATGCCCCGACAACGGATACTGCTACGTGATGGAAACCACACAGGAGACCCAGAATACTACCGACCTCACCTACCCAGACCAGCCCCAGGATGTGGGATGTCTTGACTCTTCCTACTGTGCGGATGTGGCTTCGGGCTCAAGGAACGTGTCCACTCCTAACTATGGAGGTTCGTGTGAGATAAGAGTGTTCTCGGGCATGGGCTATAAATGCAGAAGGTCAGGCACAGAAACAGGCTTTACGAACTGCTGTTCTGGGGGGACGGGGGACGCATGGGGTATAGGAGGAGATCCCTGCAATGACGAGGAAAAAACCCTTGCTCAGAAAAGAGAGCAGTCTATGTGCTATTACATAGGGACTTATTGCTCAAGGAAGATAAAAGGGCTCGGCTTCTCCGTGTGTCTGCAAAAGAAGGAGAGCTGGTGCTGTTTTAACTCCAAACTTGCAAGAATTATCCATGAGCAAGCTCGTCCTCAGCTTGGTATAGGTTGGGGTTCCGCTGAGTATCCCAACTGCCGTGGGTTTACCCTTGAGGAGCTGGCGAGGATAGACTGGACGGCTATAGACTTTTCAGAGTTCACCGCCGACATTATAGCCAACGTGGACCTTGACGTAAACAGCTTCAATATGAACCCGAACGACCCGAACGCTCCCGGAGGAACTCTCCTCAATCTTACCCAAGACTATTACCAGAACCTCGGAGGCAGTCAGTAATGTTCGTAGGTGTTCTAATTTTCCTACTAACCACTCTCGGCTTCGGGGCAGACTTCATTGGAGGGAGCTACTATAAAACGGACTCTTCCTGCTTTTACCTTGAGAACAGCGTATGTTTAGAACCTCAGAAGCCCGAACCCGAGGGAAAGAAAGAAGAGAAAAAAGAGGATGAGAAGGCTGAAAAGGAAAAGATAATAGTCATATACAAACAGGCACAGGAGAAGAAAGAGGAAAAGGATAGACCCAAACTCAAGATAGGTAAGTGGGAGATACCCGTTAAGGAAGACATCCCGGAACCCGTAGCCAAGGCGATAGCCAACCCTACCGAGGGGAACATACTTGAAGCCCTTGAGTTCACAAAGGCGTACATAGACCACATGAACAGGCTCAAGAGGGAGTATGAAGCTGTAGCTCTGAAGTATCCCGACAGGTTCCCGAGGCTCTATCCCGTAGGGCTCGGGGAGGCAAACTGGCTCGGTCCTCTCCTTGAAGAGGTCAAAAAACATCAGAGGAAGAAGATCCAGGAACGTATAGGGCTTGTGTATTTCTACCGTGTATCTTGTCCCGTATGTATGGCGTTTAAGAGGTTCATAGTGGATCTCACGGATAGAGGCTGGCTTTTCCTCGGGGTAGGGGTGGACAGCATAGACCCATCGTTGCCCATAAAGAGCGTAATAAACCCAAGCCTCGTGGAGAGGTTCCGTGTGGTCAGAGTTCCCACGATAGTGGCGATAGACAAGGACACGGGTCAGTGGAGAACCGTGAGCGTGGGGCTAACCCCCATAGACCTTATAGAGAAGAGAATATTCGAATTTGCATACGACCTCGGGATAATAAAAGAAGGTATCTACGAAGGATTTGAGGACGTTAAGGTTCAGCTGTCTAATAGGTAAATCACTTTCTTACATGAGCGTCTAACACCCAGCCTTCGTCTCCCTGACACGGACCGCTCAGCACACGAACTCTCAGCATCTTCATGCCCGGCATTTTTTCCATGACCTTGGTCTCAAGTATCTCCACTTCCGTTCCGTTGGGGAGCACGGGGCACTTGTTCCCTTCAGATAGCATTAATGGAGCTCCACCCGCTTTTTTTGGGTTGAATATCTCCGCTCCAAGGGAAAGCCCTAATAGAAAGAGAAACGCTACTACTCCCTTCATAGCCCTACCTCCAAAAACAAATATACTCTGTAAACCTGATCAATCCTCTTACCGTGGAAGCTCACCATCTTTGAGGTTACCCACCAGGGTCCTTCTTTATAGTAAGCTCCCACCCTCATAGCCATAGCAAGCGCCATCCTCGTGGTCTCGTCCGATATGTCCTCCTGTATATTCGTTCCCATAAGCATAGCCTTAAAGGAGCTCCTCTTCTTTACGAGTATCAGGTTCCCGGCTCGGGTCATGAGGTCATGCTTTGAAAGCTCCTTGAGCATCTGCTTTATGACCACCTCGACCTTCGGAAAATACCAAGGGTCGTTTGCGTTGTTCAGAGACACTCCAGCCGAGTAGTTAGCCTGTTCCCAGAAAACAGCAGTTTCCCCTCTCCATAACCCCAAGCGTGTTCCATTTGAAAGGTTCACCGCTTTGCGTGGGAGTATTCCTTTTTTAACCTCTTCAAAGGCAACCGCAACCTCAAAAAGCTCCTTCGTGGGTATCACCAGCCCCTCATACTCAAAGACTTTCTCTGTTTGCAACATCTCTCCTCACCTCAAGGGACTGACTACACACATCATCCTCAAGGCGTCTTCCCTCTTAAGTTTGAGCCTTTTAACAGGGACAAAGCCATCCCCTTCTTTCTTAAAAAGCTCAAAGGTGTTCCCCGCCACAACTATCCGGGCGTTATCATATGTGGTTTTCATCGGATACGTATCTCCAAAGATAGCTATCTTCCGGAGAACCTCGTAGAGGGCGGACCTGTCAGGCATGGGTATGTGCACGTCCTCTATGTATACCTCTCCGTCTGCCTTGGTAAGAAGAACCTCTTTATCGGGCGAAACCGATACCTCGCTTCTTTTGCGCCTCTCGGGTATCTCCGCCACGGATATGGTCTTATCCACAGCCTCCAGCATATCTACAAAGGCTTTAAGCCTGAGCTGGTTGAAGAAAAAGCGTGTGTATATCATTTCCCGGTCATCTTGGAACTTTATGAGAGCCTTCTCTCCCTTCCTCGGCTTTGTAGCTGGGAAGAAGTCCATAACTACGCCTTCAGAAGTTAGCTTGTATTCAGCTTGTCCCAGAGGTTGTTCTCCGCATATATATATGAAGCCGGCTATATTGTAGAAGCTGTGCACGGGGAAAGCCTCAAGGGGCAGGTTTCTCTCATACTTCCTTTCGTTTTCCACAAACCTCACGTGCAGGACCTTATTGTCCCAGTCAAAGATCAGCTGGCTATTCTCCCATATGAACGGATAGTAGTGTTTCCTACAATTCATACTGCACCCCCGTCAGCTATCTCGGTGTGTTCCTTGAGGAGGACGAAAACGGCAGACACTTCAAAAGTCTTCTCTACTTTGAACTCTATCACCTCGTCATCGGTAACGAGAAGGGCGGACATCTCCGGAACCGTCTCCTCTGGGTTGAACCCTTCCGCAAAAATGACCACTACGAGGGGTTTGTCTTCCAGTTCCCTTATAAGATGGTCAGAGAGGTAAAAACCCACGGCGTGTGGCTGGAGCTCGGAAGCAGTACCATCTTCGTCAAGCGCCACCATGTAGATGGGATGCCTTTTAAGGAATTCCTCAGACAGGAGCTCCCTCTTGGGAACCGTGAGAGGTTCCCTCCTCCTGACCACTTCGCACCCGTCCATGAGAGCTTTTACAACCTTCACAACTTCCATCATGACAACTCACCTCTCTTTTAATGTGAGAAGGAGCGGGAAACCCCGCCCCTGAATTTTCATGACTTCTTCTGGGCTGAGGTCCTCCTCCCGCCGTAACCTTTCTTCCTCTTGGTTCTTTTGAGGAAGTAGGCTATCAGCCTGGAGGCGTCCTTGGCTGTCTCGGGAAGTGCCGAGTTCTCGGGGTCATACCCGAATTTGTCAAGCAAGTCCGTTAGCACTTCCCTCTGCCTGTCGGTAATAGCCTTGACAGGGACAGCCCTGACCTCAACCCCTATGACGCCCTCCTTTTTCAGGAGAGCCTCCAGCTCCTTAGAGAGTGCCTGAATTTCCTTCTGCGTCCTTACGACCTGTAGCATGACTACTCACCTCCTCTAAGAGATTCTAAGATACTTTTAATATACTTCCGTTCGTAGTTAATTACAAGATCCTGCTAAAAACCGCTTCTGTTGGAATTATAAAGACTTAAGCTCTCTTAATTTTGGGAAGATTAATCTTCGTCGTGGGAGAGATCTGATTGATCGTTTCTATCAGAGCTTTTAAGCCCTTTTCCGAGGGAAAGAGGGAGATGTCTAATTTAAGGAACTCACCAACTTTCAACCTCCTATCCCCGTTTTCGTAGAAAATGTTCTGTTTCTCCATGGCTACACCTCACAAGAGAGGGCATTCCTTTTTCTGCCACAGGAGAAGGATGGTGTCTTCTCCTGCCGTGGGAATTTGCCTTAAGGTTTCCCATGTAAAAGGTATTACTCCCGTGGGATAACAACCCACGCTACGGACAGGAAAGACGAACTGAAATTTGTATTGGTGCTTAACCCAGAAGAAGGTAGGAACTTCCACGCAGGTTCCTGTATAAACGACGGGAGTCGTAGTTAGTCTGAGCATTGTGTAACGGGACATCTTCGCTATCAACTTTCCGGCTATACGCATCCATACCCCGCTCGCCCTTGCATCCGAGTTGATATGTCCCGTGAAGGGATAAACGCTTCCAAGGCACCCGTTGCACCACACAAGGACATCATTTGGAAATCCTGCGGTGGAGGAAATGCAGTCAGCAGCGCAGGCAAGCTGAAATCCTATATGCTGAAAGAGGAGAGCTTCAGGAGTTTCCCATAAACTTACAAGGTCGTTGTTCCAAGTTATATCGAGCTCTGACAGGTAAAGATAGTCTATATCTGTCCAGCCTGTTACGTTGATACAAGCAAAGTCCATAAGCTGGTCAAGAACCTTTCCGAGGGGAAAGGTGATAAAGTGAACGTTGTAGAAGGATTTGGCATCCTCCCCTCCCTGAGTTCTCGTCCCCTGCCCGAGCGGAGAAGGGTCTCCAATCAGGGTTGATAGAGAGGGACTGCACCACTGTGTCCTCACTACCTCTATAATCCCCGAGGGTATCCACATTCCCACGGGTATTGCGGGGACAGGTATAGGACCTGCTGGGGTCGGTCTCATGCAGATAGTAAGAGGGGTGGTTATAGTGTTGAAGTCAAGCGTGGTATATAGAGGAGCAAGAGGCTCGTTAGGTGAAGCTGGGGTGAACGGCGAAGGTATCTGCGGACCACCTATGGTGATCGGGAATATACAGTTCCAATTCACGTTTGTTACGGGGTTCAGGAGGGGCGATAGTGGTCCTGCGGGATTACAGAAGGCAGAAACGGCAGTTTTATTCAAGCTTATAAGGATTAATGCTATGGATAGCAATATATTACGCAAGGTCATATAATTAATTATAAGACGTGGTATGAGCAAGGCTATACCTGTTTTAGTGTCCTTATTATTGCTTATAGTCGGCTTTTCCTATGCAGGGACGTATTATGTCTGGGGTCCTGAAGAGCTGGAACCCACGTGGTCGGTTTTGAACGCCATCGTTCAGCTTATAGACTCTTCTGTGTATAAAAGTGCTCTGCTCGTGTTCCTGTCGCTCGGTTTGATCCTGCTTGCCTTGGGACAGCTTGGCTCTCCGAGGCTCGGGATTGTAGGATGGTTTGTTCTGGTAGTTCTTGGCATTCACGTTTTCCTGTATGGCTTCAGGACTACGACACAGATACATGATATAACCTGTGACGGCTGGAGAACCCCGATAGACTGCGACAGAACTGTTGCAAACGTCCCGAGCTTGTTAGACGACATATTACAGCTGATGGGGGCTATAAATAAACTTGCTGAGCACGTAGGAGTTACCTACGGCTCTATAAGCGGGGGCTTTCCCTCTAAGGCAAGGTGTACAGAAGCTCTTACGTCCCTTACCCTCAACCATTTAAGAGACTCGGACACAAGAGAGAGCTTCATGCGGTATGTGAATTCTTGTGTAGTCCCATGCTCATACATAGACAGAGATTTGTGGAAGAGGATAGCGGACTCAGAAGACCTGCTTAATGCCCTTACCATGCCCGCCTCGTGTTCATTTCTGGAAGTTTATGACCCATCCGTAGGGACGAATATATCATGTGTAAACTTTTACACAACCAAGATATATCCGAACTTCAGCGGTAGCCTTGACTTAACGCTTGACAGCGATTGGTATGACAAGGTGATAACACGCTATTGTTCCACCGCCCTTTCCGCCGGGCTTGCCTACGGAGGGAAGAACAACCTGCCTCCGGATGATATAGCCCGTCAGGCTATCCTCACGGAAGGACTCCTCGTAGCTCTCCAGCAAGCCGGGGGCGGTGTGGAAGAGAACCTGAAAACCCGTATGATCCTGACAAATCAGAAGCTCACTACAAGATCCGTCCTCAAGGCTATGAGCGACTGGCTCAGGGAAGTCTTCCCCATGCTCAAGGCGGTGTCCCAAGTGTTTCTTATAGCTTTCTTCCCCTTTGCCCTTATGTTCGCTCTTCTCCCGATTTCCATGAGAGGGCTGAGCCTGTATTTCCTTTCCCTCATAGGAGTGGCTTTCTGGTCTCCCGCTATGGCGATAGCTAATGCGGTGGTCAATTGGTTCGGGGAATGGCAGACCAGCGTCCTCATGTATTCTCCTGCCTTGATATATGAGCTGAAAGAAAAACTCTGGCTCACAGGAGCCATAGGGGCGATAGCGTATGCGATTATCCCCGTTGTCCTGGGGCTGTTTACGGGCGGTATGGTGGCGGGAGTATGGAGGGCGGTCTTCGGAGCCGGTTCCCCCGTCCACCTTCCCGAGACCGCAAAACATCAGGCTTCAGATCCCCTCGGTGCTCAGAGGGCTTCTGCGGAACTTGCCCAGAGGACATCTTACGAGCAAAGGAGCGAGCTTGTCTCAGCAGGTATGTTTTCTGGGATGATGGAGGCTCAAAAAGGTATATCTACGGCTCAAACCTCAACGGCTCACGGGATAGGCGGCGCAACTGCGGGGGGCATCCTTGGGACCAGGGAAGGTATCGGAATAAGCTGGGGACATCAGGCTCTATCAGCCACCAGCAGGTTTCTCTCGGCTCATGGAGTAGATCTGAGGAAGAGCGGGTATTCCTTTACTGAGATGGGTCCTGATAAAGTAGCGGTAACGGACGGGAAAACAGGAGAAGTGGTTGCCACGATCAATACGACAACCGGCATGGTAGAAATGGCTAAGCCCGACTTAACACTATCAGCCTTACTGACAAGGAACTTACAGAGGGCAACATCAACTATAAGGGACCAAAGTTTATCGGACGCATACAGGATAGCTTATGAAAAGACATTCGGACACGACAAAAACTGGGGTATAGATAAGGTGGCTCAGGATCTGGAAGCCTTCTCCCATACAAAGGAAGGGGCTAATTACAGGAGCTTTGTCCACAACATAGCGGAGAAGGCAGACGCAAGCGAGCAAGATGTCCATAAGGCTGTTTCTATCCTTCAGGCTGTAGCCGGTCCTTCAGGCACTTTAAATGTAGGGAAAGCCCGAGGAGCTATGGCTATGGCTCTTCAGCGGGGGGGCAGGATGGGCAGGGTTATGTCTGCCGTGCTCAACGCCTTGGGGTTCAAGGTCTCAGGAAACTTGAAAGGTATCGGGTCATCTGAGGGCGGGCATACTTCATCTTTCACGGTTACATCCACCGAAGGAGATAGTTACTCAGCGGACTGGAGAACAAGCGACACATGGAGAACTCTAACCCAGAGCACAGCCTTAGCTTCAAGGAAGTATGGGGAAGGCTGGAGCGAGCGGGATAAAGAGAGCTTTGATAAGAACATGGCTTTAGTTAGCGCCCTGATGGACAGGGAGAGTATCGCCGAAACCCTCGGGGTAGGCACGGGTATTGACCTGTCTGCTGACGTAAACAGGTGGGCGGTCAATAAATACGGATACGGCGGTCTTATAGATATGCTCAGGTTCCCTTCAGGTAGGGATAGGCTTCTCAAGGAGTACCTACAGGATAGGTTGGGTAACAAAATGTCTCTATTTCAAGGCACAGTTGCGAAGGAGAATTACCTTAACAGCCTATATCCTGACCTGGACATATATGGGGCGTGGAAGAACTTTAGAGAAACCGGCAACACCGACCATTTGAAAGGTCTTGGTCTCACAGAAGCTCAGGCAGAGGATATAAGAAAGATGGTGCAGAGCGGGAACGTCCGAGAAGCATACAGCGCAATGATAGATTATCTACTGAGTAACAAAGGCGTGGATATAGCCTCGCTGGTGCAAGAAAAAACTCCTCATGGAATATCTACTCCGCCTTCTGGATTTGATGCTGTGGAGAATATGCACGTAGCCGGGGTGGGTCCTGAAGATATAAACAGGCATATCCAAGCCACGGAGGGGACTATAAATCATGGGAAAGCTGGCATAGGTTCTCCTTCGCCTGGCAACGCCCGTAGAGATCCGAGTATATCGGAAGCCGTAGGAAATATGCCGGGTCTTGCACAAGTGTCGGGTGCACTTATGGGGCTTGCTTCTCTTGCTCACGGGCTTTCCACCTTTAGAGGTGGTGGGGGCGGAAGAGCAAATGTGCTCGATGACATCTTTTCTAAAGAAGAGCAAGCCCGACTGAGAGAGCTCAGAGCAAGAGCTATCGATGGTGATGTCAGGGCATCTCAAGAGTACTTGGATATGTGGAAAAATAAAATAGCTGAACTGGAACGCTCTGACCTTGCTAAGTTCAAACAAGTGCAGGAAGCCTTAAAAAACGTGGACATGAATAGGGTATTAGAACTTGAAAGGGAAGTTGCAGAGCGGGGCTGGAGCCGTAGAGCTTTTGATGCCTTTAAAGGTTTTATCAATGATCTGGGGAAAGGAGTAGGAGCAGGGGTAATCATCACCGAACTTCTCGCTGACTCTTCACCCGCTCATGCTGGTGAGGTTATCCAAGATTACAGGGGATACGTATATAGAGCAAACGATCTTGCATATCTGGGGCTTGATATAAACAATCAGGGACACTTTGTGTTCAGGGACAATTTAACCAAGGAGCAAATAGCACGACTGAGTCAGTATGGCGTTGATCCTCAAGATATACAGACAAGATTCCTGCCCCCAGATGTGGAGAATAAGGTAAGGAGTGAGCTTGCTCTTTATAAACCCGATCAGCCCCCACTTGTTAAATAAAAGAGCGGTTAAGTACTCCTTGTAAAGTTCTCAGGTATTGACATTCTCTACTAACCCACAATAAATTAGGAGACAGGAGGTTCACTATGAGGGCTGAGGATACTGTCAAACGGCTTGAATACATCAGAAGAGAAAGCAGGATGGGGTTTGATCAGATTGTCGAGGAGGTCATGGACGATAAGAGGGTGCAGATAAGGGAAAAAGCCCTTAAGTTACTCAAAGAAAAGCCTACAGATGAAGATGTAAAGTGGAACAGAAAGCTGTCCTATATAATGCTTGTGCTCAGCGGAGCGTTCCTTGTCGGTACGGTTATATCCTATCTCAAGTCTGGATGGGCTTCTCCTACGACGATCCTCACAGGAGGGGTGCTTGCGTTCCTTATAGCTTTTGTGCATTACTGGGGCATGGCGAAGGAGCAAGAGCGTTTATCTAAACTGAGCGACAGAGAATACCTCAGAGAAAGGATGAAGCAGGAAGAGTATGAAGGCGTGGTTGAGGATAGCGAACAAGAATGGGAACACGAGGCGGACCCAATAGATCCTACAAGCCCGCTTTATCGTTCAACGCACATAGACGAACCGTAGTTAGCGACACTCATCGTAGAGCCTCCAGTCCGCCAGCTCCATCCCGTTGAGAACTTTTACCTCAACCTTACACAGGTTAGCCCCGAAGGCTCTACCCACTATCACGTAGTTGTGATACTTGCTCATAGCCACTCCGAGTGTCTTTGCGTTTTCCTTCACTCTCCGTATTATCCTCTCCACCTCAAGGTTGCCCCTGACAAGGGGAACGGAGGCTTTCCTGTCTGCAACCGTACCGTTGCAAACCTTGTAAGTGTAGATGTCTCTCTTGGCGCCGAGCGTGGTTATAACTCCCACGTAATCGCATCCGCCTTGAGAGGCTATGTATATCCCCTGATACTTGTAAGGCTCCCTGACCTCTTCGTAGTAGGTTTTGGTCTTTGCAACGGTGAGGGCTACCGTATCTTCGTAACCTGTTTTTAGACCTACGGATAGGGGGAGGGTTTTTTCATCAGCTACCTTGTGTACTCCCTCCTTTATGTAAACCACGTAATTTATCATGTCCGCAGAAAAACCGGCAGGTTCCACCTTAAAGGTGAAGGGCTGTGTCCCGCCCTTACAGTAGAAGTATGTCTTATAGGCTCCTTGGGCTTCCCACTCCGCCACCCAGTTCGGATTGCCCTCCTCTATCTCCCCGCCCTTGGCGTAGCACAGGGCTACAAGGTGGACCACGGGAAGGAGTCTTCCCATAACCGAGCTGAAGTAGGTTGCCTCGGTTGCATACAGGGCTTTGACCGTCCCGTCTTCTATAACTTCCGCCCTTCTCCAGTGAGCCTTAGATGAGGCTACCGTGAAGAAGGCTTTAAGCATACTGTCCGTGTCCTGGGACTTGAAGAATTTGAGCCAGTTTGAAGTGTCCATGCTCTTGTATTTCGTGTAGAGCTTCCCAACCTCTTCTGTAAATACCAAGGGCTGGGGGTTTTGATGATCAACGACTATGTAAGTGTCCTTTGAAACTCCTCCGCTGAGAGTCTTACCGCCCATCCTCCCACGGTAAGCCCTGAGCGTGAAGGGGTCCTTTCCACCTTCACATTTCCACTCCCTATCGTAGTCCTTAGCGTCCCTGTTCCATACCTCCTTCCCCGTAAAGGGGTCTTTGCTCTTACCGAGGGGCTTACCTCCGAGAGATAAACAAATTCCCTGAATATCGGCGTTCACGTAAGGGAACCAGTCCTCTCTCGTCATTATGAAGGTTCTGTATTTACCGAGGGGAAGGAAGTCATATTCGTATGTAGTCACCAGTATCCTTATCTTCCTCCCCGCTATCTCCCCCCTGAAGCTCTCGGGCTGTACGGGCTGAGAGGATACGGGCTGGACCATGACAGCTTTTTTTGTATCCTGAGATATAGATACAGCTCCGCCACAACTGCCCAAGAAAAAACCGCCTCCTTTCTATATATTCGTCAAGGTCATGTATATCGAGCAAGCTCCTTTTGCCTATCTTGATAACGGGGAGCTCTCCCGCCCTAACAAGGCGCTTTAGCTGGCTCTGGGAGATACCCAGATACTCGGACGCTTCTTTATAAGACAAGAGCCTCTTTACCTTAACCTCACTCATTTTCCTTTAGCAGGTTCTTGAGCTGTTTTCTTTTAGAGAGCTCCTCAAGAAGATCCAATAAAGCGTCTATCTCCTCAGCTTCTTTTATGTTCACATAGTATCCCCGTGAAGTTTGCTTGGTAGCAATCTTGACCCGAACATTACCATCGGGGAAAAGCATGAGCACAGCGAAAGCTTTCGGGTTTTCCGCTATCTTCTTAAAGATAGGCTTCCCTTCTTTTATAGCCTGCTCCTTGAGCATCTTGAGGGACGTTCTTTTTCTCGCCATGTCTTCGTATGCCTCTGTATCTATATTATGCACCAAACTGAACCAATCTGACCCTATTTTATCTTGAAGCATCTGTCCGCCTCCTTGATAGTTCCCAGATACCTTGAGTCCACCGAGTTAATTACATCCCCTACCACGAAATAGCCCTTCATCTTACCTGCGTAGTCATCAAGGATGAATTTGAACTTTCTCTTCCACATCTCAACGTCTCTTTCATATTCTTCCCCGTTCACATATACCTTATCTCCACGATAGATCACGTAGGGATCAACCGCCACAAGCCTCTTGGTAAACCTGCTACCTTTATCAACGCCTAAGAACTGCTTTAGATTGATAGGCGCCGGGAAAGTTACAAGATCTCTTGGTTGTGGCTTTCCAAATCGTGTGCAGAAGACCAGACGAACACCTTTAAGTGATCTATCCACCAAGATAGCGGGATATCCTACAAACTTGTAAAAGAAGGCTAACGCTATAAAAGCTATTGCACCCCACTTAGCGATTGAACACCAACTCGGACCCGAAAACGATTTCCTTCCTGCCTCACGCAAGCCGGTACCTCCCTGACACACATTCTTTCTATCCACTCCTTGGAAAGTCCGTAATCCCAGACGATATACCCCTTCTCCCTCAGCTTCCAAGAGTTCCCTTTCACGATCACATATACCCTTCCTTGCCAAAGGTCCTTTGGGAGAGGAGAATCTTTATTCTCCAGCTTGGGGAGATACTTAACGTCCCTGTCCGTAACAAAACATATTTCAAAGGGAAACTTCATGGAATCAAGCGGATTGAAAGTGTAGCCCTTGGGGTATATTACCTTCCCTTCCTTATCCCTGATGGCTTCTGGGAGAGTGTAAGAGGGTGTGCACGTGTATTCCTTATACTCTTTGGTATATGGAAACCCTGCGTCCTTTTCGTGGTATTCCTCTATTTTCCGCTCATACTCCTTACGCCATCTTTCCATCTCAGTTCTCCAGCGCTTGAGTAGGACCTGTCTTATATCTACCTCTTTTATAGGGAATACTTCCCCTTCGGTTCCGTACTCCTCTAAAACCACACACCCGAAGCTAAGCCACAACCCTCCTGTCAATAGGATCGATGCCAGTATTGAGGAGACCTTTTTCAATTGGGAAGATCCTCCTGATCTTGAAGTAAATGACGCCTCTCGGCTTCTCCTCTTTCCACCTGTGGAGAAGTATAGCTACAACGAAGCCTAAGAAAAGCCCGTATAGCCCCTTGTCGAACAAAGCCGAGAATAATCCGTATATGAACACTATCGATAAAAACTCCTCCTTGCCGAACCCGCCGAAGACCTCGCCTATGTGCAAGAGCTGAGGGATTTCACGGTCCATTTTCTTTCACCCCCTTGGCAACGGCAAGAACCGAGAGAGCCATTCCCTTCTTAAAGAGGGTAAGGTCCACATCCACAAGCTCAGCTCCGTCGAGAACGGATACAGCTTCGTCTATCGTGTCCGCCACGAGTTGTTCGATGGGAGTGTTCTCAGAAGAAAAGGCGGACTTGGCTTCGTCCAGTACTCCTATGGTCTTAGAACCTATACCAAAAACATACTTTCCCGCTTCCTTTACAACCGCCATAACATATACCTCCCTTAACAGGATTAGAAAGTTGCAACCGTGCTTAAAAGGGGCTCCAATATGTCTTTACCGAACCCAAGGATCAAAGCTATGGCAACGGAGGGCATCAAAACAACCCTCATGCTCATGAGGGTCCCCGCCGCCACCCCGAGGAGAGAAGCTATGAGTATTGATCTTCCCAGCCCTCCGGTCCTCCATGTTTCCAGCTTGTTATAGATGGGAGCAAATTCGTCGGCTGGGGCTGAATGAGCGATGTCCGGGAGAACCAGCATGACAGCCACGAAAGCTAAGAGGAAGAGAAAGGTGCTCTTACGCTTCATACCTCACACCTCCTGTATGAAATTTCAGAAATAGAAATCTTCATCCTCGCTCGCCTCGGGTTTCTTGGCAGCTCCGATCTTCTCCTTGAGTTTTTCAAACTCCTTCCTTAAAGTGGCGATTTGTTTTTCTAAGTTCTCGATCTCTCTGAGCTTTGTCCTGAGCTGGGTAGCGGTTTTCTGCATTTCCTCGAAGACCTCGACATCTACCGCAACGTATTGTTTCACAGGAGGTTGCGAACTTGCAATTTTAACAGAAAGGAGTGGTATCAAAATAGCTATTGCCAATATCTTGACCTGTCGCATATAATTAATTATAGTCAAGTTTGTTCGGAGTGGAAGAATGAAAAATCTCAGGGAAGAGCTCGAGTGGTTTCAGGACCTGAAAAGAGAGTTAAGGACTAACAAGATAACCGCCATCGTTCTCGCCTTTGCCCTTGCCATAGTGGTATTCCTTTACGTGGACAGAGAGACCAAGATTATCTATGGACCTCCCACACCACTTCAGAAACCCATAGAGATAACAAATCCTGCGGTTGTGGATGTGGAGTGGGCACGGTTTTTCGCTCAGGTTCTCATGAATTTCTCCCCGGATGATGTAAAGAACCGCACGGAGCTAATGTTACCGTTCGTAGCCCCCACTTTCAGAGCGGACTTCATGGCTCTGATGGAAAAGACGGAGGAAGACGCCAAGCAATTTGGGATCTATCAGCTATTTAAAGAAGAAAAGGTCGAGGTAGGCGAGAACGGAACCGTCTATATCAAAGGCTCCATCAGAAGGTATGTGAGGGGGAAAGCCCCTCTTACCGAGAGGGTAGAAGTAGTCATGAAAGTCAAGGGAGGTAAGCTCTATGACTTTAAGGTTGCTCGTGTCAATCCTTATGAGCGGTAGCGTGGTCCTTGCAGGTAATTACATATCCATGAAAGACATAACCCAGATAGATGTCAAGCCCGACAGATGCGAACTTCTGAGGGCTTACACGTCTAAACCTCTCTTTAGTCTGAAGAAGATCGGCAATACGGTTCTTGTGAAGCTCAAAAAGCCCGTAGGTCAGGATGTAAACCTTGGGGTGGTCCCGAAATACTTGGACATATCCTTTATAACTACTTGCGGGACCGAGACAAAAGTTTTCCCCGTGAGGGATATGCCTTCCACTACGATTGAGCTTTTCCTGGTTCGGGCTCAAACTCCGAAGGCGAAAGCAAGGGAGCTGGAACTGGAGATAGCTGACCTTCTCAAGTGCTACCTGGAGGGTTGCGACGCATACCCTTACAGAAACGGGAAGGTTATAGGGGACACGGTAGAGCTCGAGGAGACCCTTTATGAGAACACGGGCAAGAGGGAGGAAGTCCTGACCGAAGCTATGTTCTGCACGGGAGACTGCATAGCGGTTGCCCTTGAAAAGCACCTCGTTAGACCAGGTGAGGTGATCAGGGTATGGATCTTCAAAAGGCGGTAGAAAAGTTTAAGGTGTTTGCTAACAGCAAGCAGGGGCGTATAGCAATAGTAGGCTCTACCATCCTCGGGCTGACGTTCCTCATCGGAAACCTCGGCTCTGGAGACAAACCTGTCCAGAAAAGGGAGCAGAGGAAAGAATACAGCAGGACCCTTATAGACGAAAAGACAAGGCAGAGATACATGGAAGACCTCGAAGCGGAGCAACAAAGGACACAACAGGAAGTAAGTATCCTGAAAGAGGAGATCAGTAAGCTAAGGCAAATGCTGAGTAAAGAACTGCAAGGTCCGACGAAGGAAGCTCAACCGCCACAGCCCGCAACATCTCAGCCGACAGTAAGACCCTCCTACTCTGTTGATCCGAGACTTTTGCGTGAACTCAGGGCACTACGGAAATCTATTGAGGTTCTTAACGACAGGGTAAATCAGATAGAGAACAAAGTAGAACAGAAAAGGGCGCCTATCTCTCCGGATCAGGTACCGAAAATGCAGATACCGAGAGTGCACCCGCCCACCGTGAGAACTGTGAAGCCCGGACAGACGCCTCAGGCTGAAGGCGATGTACTGCTTGAAGATTTTTATCCAGCCCAAGAGGACAAGGACATAGAGAAGAAGTTGGAGGAAAAGGCTGTGAGTCAGAGTAAGATATGCGTACCACAGGGATCATTCGGGAAAGTAGTAGCTCTTACAGGATTGTCCGCTCCCACAGGTCCCAGAGCAAGTCAAGATCCTGTCCCAATTCTCTTTGCTATACCTGATAAGTTCATAAAGCCCAATCTTAAGAGAACTTATGAGGTAAGAGACTGCTTCGCTCTCGGCTGGGGGGCGGGGGACCTTTCTTCTGAGCGTATCAAGATAAAGGTCAAGTCTATATCCTGCGAGATAGACGGAGAGAGGAAGAAGATACCTGTGATCGGGTATGTAGCTGGACCTGATGGCAAAGAAGGTATCAAAGGCATACTTGTAGAGAAAAGAGGTCAGTATCTCGCTAAAGCTCTCATGGCATCGTTCTTTGAGGGCTTGGCGGCGGTTGCACGCTACTCTACCACTGTCGTATCTATTTCACCCCTTGGTGCTACACAAACTATACCGCCAGAAGAGGCTTTCAAATACGGAGTTGGGACGGGAGCATCTGAAGCTCTAAGGAAGCTATCTGATTACTACCTCCAGCTTGCAGACGAAGTTCTGCCTGTCATAGAGGTTGGCTCAGGAGTAAGCGGAACTCTTGTACTCCTTAAAGAAGCCTGTGAGGACGAAGAGAAGCCCAAGATGTGGAAGGAAGCTGTTAAGGAGACCAAGGAGAAGTTCAAAGGGATGAACCTTGAACAGCCGAGAGAAGAAGTAAAGCCCTTCTATGAGATCAGATAGGAGGTGGAAAATGAAGAAGCTAATAACCCTGTTCCTGACAAGTTCCGTGGTTATAGCAAGCGGCAACGAAATTGAAAAGCTCCTTTCCAAGTGGAATGTTCAGATAAAGAAAATAAACGATCTCGGCAGTCTCTACGAAGTTATAACCGCTGGCGATCCGAAGGTCATATACTTCACGAAGGATCTCAAATACATGATACTCGGCGGGGTGTTCGACCCTAAAACTGGGAAGAACCTAACTGCCGAAAGGCTCAGGGAGATAAACAAGGTGGACGTATCTCAGCTGAGGAAAATCCCCGCTGTGAAATTATCCTACGGCGAAGGTCCTACCTTCTACGTTTTTGTGGATACTGATTGTCCTTACTGCCACAGGTTCCTCAAGTGGGCTAAAGAGAAGGGGGCTAATCTATACCTTTACTTCTTCCCTGTGCACGACTACAACAAGAACCTCTACGCTCTCTGTGAAGGTCTGGACGGTAAAGGGAAGGAGATAGCAAGGATGATGCTCAGCGGTAAAGTCCCCAAGAAAGAGAAGGACGCAAAGATGGCGATATGCGAGGGGACTCTCAGGGAACACATAAAGAAGGCAAGGGAACTCGGGGTTAGAGGAACTCCTTACGTGATAACCGAGGACGGAACGGTCATACAGGGCTTTGTCCCCCAGCTTCTTGAGAAATACGCAAGGGGAGGAAAGAAGGATGGTTAGTGGGAAATTCCTTATATCTACGAACCTCGTGGCTCTGCTTTTAGCGGGTTGCTCCGCTAAGTATCAGTGCGAGACAACGAAAGTGGGTGTGTGTGCAAGCGTAGAGGACACATACGAGGCTCTTTACAGCTCTGAACCCCCGAAGGAGAAGGTTGTAAGCTTTAACACCAAAGACAAGCCTGAGACCAAGGAACCTGCTATCACCCTAAAACCTCAACCAGTAATGCCCCTGCGGGAGCCAGAAAGGGTGTATCGGATATGGGTGAGAGATTACGAAGATGAAAATGGCTTCTACATATCAAATCACTTCATTTACGTGTCCGTAGGAGGGAAATGGGTTATGAAGCCTGTAAAGAAAAAGACTGACTCTGTGGAAGACTATGACGAGAAGATAAAAAACTACCTGCTCAGGAAAGGGAAGATAAAGCCCCCAGAGGAGGAAGAGGATGAAGAGGATGAAGATGACGTGGACATATAAGGCTGTCGGTTTAGGGCTTACAGCGGTCATGTTCTATGTGGCTGGCGTATCTTACGGGGCTATGAGCGAGAAAAAAACCGTATCGGTTTACGACCTTAAACAGGCTATAAGCGCTCTTATAGATGATGTTCAGATGCTCAGGGCTCAGGTCAATATGCTCATGAGGGACGTGCTCAAGACGAAGAAGGAAACCGAAAGGCTCAGACAGGAGGTAGGCAGGCTCAGCTCGGTTCCGAAAGAGTACAGACCGAAAACGGCTGTTACGATAAAGACAAAGAACAACGTGAGGCTTTCTCCGTGGGGGAAGATACTCGGCTGGGTTCCTAAAAACACGAAGGTAGTCATATTCGGGAGGGAGGGTAAGTGGTACCTGACGAACCTCGGCTATATGCATTACTCACTCCTCAGGGAGGTCTCTGATGGCAACTAAGTTTGTGGAACTTGTGCGTGCAATTACGGAAGAGGGTGGGATCTTTTTACTCAGATACGGCAAAAACAAGTTTGGATGCGGATTTCTCTTCGAGGTATCTCCTTATATGCAAGCCGATACTCGAGTGGAAAATGGCTTTTACGCCATCATAGAAAAACTCCCAGAGCACGCCGTAATGCAGGTTTTCCTCTGGGCGGACGATGACATATCTCGCATCCTCGGACTTGTAAGGAAAGGAAGCGGGCTTCCTGGGAGGCTCTTTGAAGAGAGATACAGGTTCTATGAGAAAGCTTCCAAAGAAGGCGGTTTCTGGGGGATACACCCTATAAGAGACTTTAAGCTCTATATAGCGTTCTATATACCCGTCAAGAACTTCGAGGACAGAAAGTTGGAAGATGTCCTCGGAGAAATCGAAAAGATAAAGGACAACGTAACACAGACTTTCGACGCCCTCAAGATGTCCTACAGGATTATGCATTATGAAGATTACAGCATGCTTCTTGACAAAATCCTTTTCGGTAAGGCATCGCAGGGTGCTACCAGTATAGATGGTCTTGTTCCACGGAACCTCGAAATAAAGGAAGAAAAAGATAGAGTGAAGATAAAAGACGGTAGGGAATTTTCCGTGCTTACGCCTTACTTTCTGCCTAACCGTTACCACATAGCTATGATGGCGAGGCTCCTCGGAGCCGACAAGATAGAGGAGATCACTTCCAATCTCAAGAGATCTTTCTTCATATCAGTAGCTGTAAGGAAAAAGACCAAATGGGAGATAAAAACTCTCCTCACTAAAGGTCAGCTCGTTCAACAGCAGGCAAAAGGCTTTGCAGGTAAGATAGCAACCCATCTCAAGGACGCAAGTAAGGATTTTGAGATACTCAAAGACAGGCACAATAAAGGAGAAAAGGTAGTAGATTTGTGGCTGTTTGCTGGTGCTCATCCAACAGAGATACACATACTTGAGAGCTTATTTTCAAATATGGCACAGGGGATGGGAGAAGGGATAAGCTCCTTCAAGGTTTTCATAGAAGACCAGCCGGGACCTGTTATAGAGGATTTTATTTACTCTCTACCCTTTATATTCCCTTGGGGGGAGAAAGAAATATACGGAGCGTGGAACCGCCACTTCCACCTTCCGGGTAGAGATGCGGTCAAGTTCCTGCCTGTGATGGGAGACCTGAAAGGGAACTTTGCCAAGGAAGGGGACTATCCGCCCGCCCTCACTCTTGTGTCTCCCAAAGGGCAGGTGATGTTCGTGGACATCTTCAACTCAGCTTCGGGATACAACTTCCTCATAGTGGCTTCCACGGGAAGCGGTAAGTCCGTGCTGGCTAATGAGATGATAAACGCCTATCTCGCCAAAGGGGCGGTTGTAAGGGTAATAGACGTGGGGGGGTCTTACGACAGACTTGCAAAGCTATACAATGCTCCGTGTATAGAGATTGATCCCGAAAACCCTGTATGCCTGAACCCGTTTACAGGCATGAAAGACGTTTATGTAGAAGCAGACGAAGACGGCTCAAAGAAGGTGAACGTCTCTATCCTCATGGTGAGGGATCTGATCTTTTTAATGCTCGGAATAGATCCGGAAGGTTTGAGGTCTTATGACGATAGGCTCAGGTATAACGAAGATAAAGGAATAATAGAAAGAGTTATAAGAGAAGTCTGGGATGAGAAACGCAATAAAGCAACTATCGAGGACATCATCGTGGAGCTTCCTAAGCACCTTCAAAAAGCCCTTGCCCGCTGGATAGAAAACCCGTGGCTCAGGGAATTCTTTGTAGGAGAAGCTCAGGTAAACATAGCTGACGAACCTTTCTACGTTATAGATCTGATGAAGGTTAAGGCTTTGAACGACACGGAGCTTTTCAACGTCCTCATGTATCTTGTGGTGATAAACATACAAAAGAACGCATATCTCCTTCCGAGAAACCTCAAAAAGTTAATCATTTTCGATGAAAGCTGGGAATTCCTGCAGGATAAAAACATCGTCCCCTATATTGTCAGGGGATACAGAATAGCGAGGAAATTCAACGCCTCCTTCGGTGTAATAACTCAGTCAGTAAAAGACTTCCTGTCTGAGCACTCTAAGCCGATAGTGGATAACTCCAACTTCATATTCATGCTTGAACTTGGTGAGCAATCTCTGGCGTTCCTTGAAAAGAGGGAAGGGCTGAGTCTGAATCCCTATGCGGTATGGCTTGCTCAGACTGTCGTAAAACATCCGAAGAACCTGTGGAGTGAGTTGCTTGTGTACATGAGGAATCAGAAGCTCTTTGGGAAAGGGAGACTCATACTCGACGACTTTTCCAAATTCCTCTACACTACCACGGCGGAAGAGGTAGAAAAGATACGGAGGCTTGCAAGCCGTATAGGGCTTGTGGAAGCGGTAGAGGTTCTCGCTAAAAACAATCCCGTTACCCTTGCTCTTATCAAGGGATGGCTCACGGACGCTCAGATAAGAGAGCACGGGATAGACAGGATAGAGCAAGCTCTTGAGAAGGGTCTCATATCCGAGTGGCAGTATCAGGAGCTTATGAGGGAATGGGAAGAAATACTCCAGACAATAGAAAGAAGGGAGAAAAGTTATGCAGTTACTTAGGGATATTGCCCTTGCGGTTGCGGTTGTATTATCGGTTTTTGCGGTGTACGACACGAGGATAAAACCCATCTATGTGTGCGACATCACTGCTCTTGTAAGCGAATACACTATGACGCTGAAAGACTCAAAGCTCAGCTACCAAGAGAAACAGGAGCGTCTTGAGAATTTCATGTATAGGCTTAAAGGCATCTTGGATAGGTATGGAAAAGTTTACAAGAAAGGTGTTGTGGCAGGGAGAAACGTAAAAGACATCACTCCAGAAGTTAGAGCCGAACTCTTCGGACATTCCCATACTCCTACTAACCAGAGGTAGACCTTGTGGTAAAGGTGGAAGGAATATACAAAGGTTTAGAGAAAATAGGTCAGGAGGTTTTACTTGATGGTAAGGGGTTTGAACTGATCTTCGGTAGTGGGAAAAAAGAGAAGTTTTTTGAGAGCATAGATGAGGACATAGACTTTTCTCTGTTTATGCATCATGTGAACTGGATTCAGACAAACAGGCTTTCGGGATACAGTTTTGTCAATTTGAAGCCTTCTACTCTCATCAAATACAGCAGGGAGATTCTGAGGGTTATAAAGGGAAAGATTGTGGTAGAGATGAGGGAAGATCACATGGACAACAGGGAGCTGGAGAGGATAATAAGGATAAGGTCTGATTTTCCCTTTCTTCTTTCTCTGGATG
>WFYH01000251.1 GCA_015490215.1 Aquificaceae bacterium | reverse complement strand
CTTACAATAGTGTTCCTATCAAAATTCCTCTTGCTTTCTGAGTTCTCAAGCAAAAACAAAGGTGCGGTGGAGTGTAAAAGCCCTACTTCTTCTTCGGAGAACACCTCCTTTGCCCTGCCGAATATGGCGTTTGCGGAGGTTCTGATAGGGATGGTAAAAAAGCCTTTGTCCTTGAGGAATATAAAGCCCGCTTCCGTCTTTCCGTATCCCGTGGATGCGACCACGAGCAGGTTGTTTTCTCTGTTTTCTAAGACGAACTTTTGTAGGTCGTTCAGCTGGCTGTTCTTTCTGGCAAGAAGGTAGTCTTTAACCCTCTCCTCGTTATCTCTCAATCGCTTACTCTCCACGCTCGCACCATGCTTTGAACTGCTGGCGTGGTCAATTCTGAGGAGAAAACCTTTGAGTAATGTATAAAAGCGTGTGAACTCTTTACCTTTCCTTTCCTCCAGCTTCCTGACTGCTTCCCATTCGGACTGTTTCAGTATTCTCTTTAGGCTCAAGTCCAGAGTTATGCCGAATTCTTCCTTAAGGACTCTTTCAACCTTATCTATGCTGTCCCTTGAGGATTCGTAATCGTGGTGGTGGAGTATCGCAAGGGACACGAGCGTTTTAAGAGCTTTTTCCCCTATATCCGGCAGGAATGCAGGAGACAAAAGATTGTGTCTGACCTCAGGGAGGGAAGTTCTAACTCTTTTAAAATCAGGATTCCCTACCTTCTTCTGAAACCAGCAGTGCATCTTCCCGTAGTCATGATACTCACAGGCAAGTTCAAGAGCCTTCCAGAATATTTCTCTCTCCTCAGGCTCAAGAGCTTTCTCTATAAGATCACCGTAAAGTTCCCGCAGAAGTCTCAGGTTCCCTAGCAGTTTATCGGTGTGTTCCCTTATAGTTGTGCCGTCAGATTTAGCCCAAAGTTTGGAAAGGGCTTCCGTGTTCATCAAAGAGCCTCTAACTTCTTACTCTTTTCCCTTATATACTCCCTGTAGTAAGCCTCGTCGCTCTTCTCTGCCTGCCTATCAAGAGTAGTGTGGACATACATTATGTAGGTTCTCATTCCTACCCACGGACAATAGAGGCTGAGTTCAACATTTCCGAACCTCCATACTGCTTCTCCGTTCGCCAGCCAAGGTTTGGTGTAAGACACTGGCTTCCCGTATTTAGCTTTTAGCTGGTCAAAGTATAGATAAAAGGTTTTCTTGTCCATATTTTCTCTGAGCGTGTAAACGATTTTGAAAAGTGTTCCCTTGTAAAACCAAAAGGTGGCGGAATCAAGCTTATCCAATTCAATGCCTGAGATTATGTATCCGGTTACATCGGGATTGGTCAAGTCTCCTTCTATTATCCTATAGCCCGACTTCTCTATCCGCCAGCCCTTTTGCTTTACTAACTCCAAGAACTCCTTCTCGGTAGTTTTACCCAGCTCAAGCCCAAAGGGAGCAGGAGGTTTTGCAAATGAAATTCCAACTACAAGTATTGTCAGAAGCGCATAGATATAAAACCTCATACCCTATACCTCCTGATTATTTCGTCTTTATAGCGCAGAATAAGTCGCCGTACACAACCATGAAATGTCCATATTTGTTATGCGTCACCGCGTTTACAATGACGTTGCTGTGAGATATCCTAAGGTTTGCTATCCCATAATGAGTAAATCCTTTCTCAGCACAGAATGCACTTAAGGTTTCATTTCCGCTGGTAAATTTGTCTAGGCAGTCGCTCGCTTGGTTTATAAAATCTGTGCTGTTAGAATCTCCGTAAACGCAAAATCTTGCGTCAGCCCCTAAAGGGAATATAATGTAGCCAATACTTTTTAAGAATTCTGTCGGATATCCTACCCACCTTCCAAGGTATTCAGCTTTTTGTATGTTGCCAGTCCCTTCCTTAGATTGCCCAAAAGCAAGGATGAGGTAGCTCAGTAAAACCAAAACTACTGCTCTAACCATCATTCCACCTCTTCCTTGCTTTTTCCATTCAGCCCTATCAAAAAGGCGTAGGCTATCCTGTTAAAACTCCCGTCTTTGAGAGCTTCCACAAAGATGTAGGGGATCTCCCTCTCCGCTTCAAGGTAAGCCCGTATCAGGTTCTGCTGGAAAGCGTCCGTATCCCTTCTGCGGATGGCATCAAGGAGTCTGTAGGATATTCCCTCTATCTTTCTGCTTGCTCTCTCTTTTCCCAAACTCTGCTTATAGATCTCCTTAAG
>WFYH01000250.1 GCA_015490215.1 Aquificaceae bacterium | reverse complement strand
TTGAGTAGCCTGCAAGCTCAAAGAGATCCGTCATGGTAAGGCACCCCACCGGACAGGCGTCCACGCATAGGCCGCAGAAGAGACAGTTGAGCAGGTTCATATCAAAGCGAACCACCTTCTTGGAACCGTCGGGAAGCTGAACCGCCTCTATTCTGAAAAGGGTGGGCATAGGACAAGCGGTCTGGCACATGTAGCAGGCTACGCACCTGCTTTTGCCTTTTTCATAGCTCATGAACTTTTCTATAGCTTTGAGGGAATCGGGTTCCGTCCCGTCCCAGACGAAGTGCCCGTGGGCACCCCTAAAGCGCTTGGGAGGTGTGAGTTTCTCCTTGGGATACTCGGTGGTTATGGGTCTTCTGAATAGATTGCGAAGGGTTACCGAAAGCCCCCTCAGAAAATCTATGAATAAAACCGCCTCAAAGATATTCAAAGCGTCCCTTCGCAAGAGCCTCTTTACCTTCATTGGCTACCCCCTGCAAAGTAAACTACCACTGCTGTTACTATCACGTTTGCCAAGGCTACGGGTAGCATTATCTTCCAAGCTATTTCTGTTATATCCTTAGCCTGAAAGCGAGGGAGGGTCCAGTGGAGCCACAGAACAAAGAACACAAGTCCGAAGGTTTTTGCTAAGAACCAGAAGTAGGGAGAGACGGGTCCGAGAATGTTAGGACCCGACCATCCGCCGAAGAAGAGCACCACCGCTATGGCTGATAGGGCTACCGTGTTCAGATACCACTCCGCCAAGGGCATGGCTCCGAACTTCATACCCCCGTATTCAACGTTGTATCCCGTAACGAGTTCCGCCTCCGCCTCCTGAATGTCAAAGGGAACCCTTCCGCTTTCGGCGAGCATACAGAAAAGATAAAGGATGAAAGCCACCGGTTGGTAAAAGATAAACCACACACCCCTTTCTATCTGGGCTTCCACTATGCCCACCGTGCTCATGGTTCCCGCCAAAAGGATTACTCCCAAAACGGAAAAGCCCAAAACCACCTCGTAGGCTATGATCACGGAAGCCTTACGCAGAGACCCTATGAAGGCATACTTGGAGTTGGAAGCCCACCCCGAGAATATGGTCCCGTAAACCGCTAAGGAACCCATGGCAAAGACTATCAAGAGCCCTATGTTCACGTCAGAGATGATAGGTTTCACCTTATAGCCGAAAACTTCAAATTCTGGACCAAAAGGTATGACGGAAAACAGAAGTATAGCGGGGGCTACCGCCATAGCAACCGCAAGGTAGTATACGGGCACGTCCGCACCTTTCGGGATTATCGCTTCCTTGGTCATGAGTTTCAGACCGTCTGCAAGGGGCTGAAGCAGTCCGAAAGGACCCACCACCGTGGGACCGAGTCTCGCCTGAATGTGTCCTGCAAGTTTCCTTTCAACCCAAGTAAGGTAAGCCCCCACTCCGAGGGCAACCCCGAGCAGAACCGCTATCTTGATAAGCGTTATTATCAGCGAAACCACAAGCTCGCTCATCGGGAACCTCCCAGCTCCGACATCCTCAGCTTCAAGCCGGGCAGAACCTCAACCTCTTCGCTGAAGTCTTTTATCTGTATCTTTCTTTGCTCGTCTATAAGGGTAACCTTTTTGGCATTGGGGTCTACAAGAAGTATCCTTCCTACCCCAAATCTCATATAGTCTGCAACCTTCTCCTCTATCTCCTCAAAGGTGTTTGAGGGGGAAATTATCTCTACAACAAGGTCGGGGGGGACCTCAAGCATACCCTTGGGAAGGCTCTTAAGCTTTTTTTTGGAGATGTAAACGATATCTGCCGCCCTCACGGTCAGGGGATCTTTGGATATTACCAAGCCCACCTCACCTACAAGAACGTAGCCTTCTCCTTCAAATTTCTCATCAATTTTCCTGCTAACCTTCTGCTCCAAAAATCCGTGCTCTCCTCCAACCGGTGCCAACTCCTTCAACCTCCCCTCTATGACCTCAAAACCTTCGGGTATATTTTCAAGATCCTTGTAAGTTAAAAGGCTTTCCTTAACACCCATCTGCTCGGCTCCTTTACCCGCAGGCTCGGAAAGTTTTACCCCAAATTGCACCGAATTTCAACCTTTCCCCTTTGACCGCAATAGTTTAACATCTTCAATCATGGCACAGGGTATTAAGGACTACTACAGCATCTTAGGGGTAAGTAAAAACGCTACCAAAGAGGAGATAAAGAAAGCCTATAGGCGTCTTGCAAGGCTCTACCACCCCGACAGAAACCCCGACCCGGAAGCGGAGGAAAAGTTTAAGGAGATAAATGAAGCCTACCATGTCCTTTCGGACGATGAGAGACGAAAGGAATACGACAGGATCCTAAAAAGCGGGGATGAGAACAAGTTTCGGGACTTTATGGAATACATTCAGGACTTCATAGAGAGCATAGTAAAGGGGGAGAGGGAAAAGGCAAAGCGTCCCAGAAAGGGACAGGACATAAGGCTTAAGCTCTTTCTCACCCTTGAAGAAGCCGCCTTCGGCGCAGAGAAAGAGCTTGAATACGAAAGGTGGATAGATTGCCCCGACTGCGAAGGTAAAGGAGTAAAGGGAAAGGCGGAAACGGTGGTGTGTCACGCCTGCGGTGGAAAGGGTAGAAGGGTCAGCGGAATATTCAGCTTTCCGAGACCATGTTCGGTGTGCAGAGGTAAGGGATTTATCATCAAAAATCCTTGTCCCACATGCTTTGGAAGGGGAAGAGTCACAACCCACGCCAAGATAAAGGTAAACATCCCCCCCGAAACCGATGAAGGAGACATCCTCAAGGTTCCCGGGAAGGGACACTTCGGTCTCAACGGAGGTGAGCCGGGAGACCTGTATCTGAGGGTTTTCTTAAAGGAGCATCCCATTTTTAAAAAGGTGAACAACGATCTTATACTGGAGAAGGCAATAAGTTACCCCTTGGCGGTGCT
>WFYH01000249.1 GCA_015490215.1 Aquificaceae bacterium | reverse complement strand
GGCCAGTAGCATCCGACTATGACGAGCTTGTCCATGAAGTCCCCTTTCGGACCTTTGTATTTGCTCGTGTCTATGGATCTTGCGTCGTAGCAGACTTTTACCTCAGCCACCTTGTCGGGCTTTTTCATCCAGAGATCTATGAGGGTTGCCTTTCCGTCCCTTCCTATTGTCAGGAAGTATCTTCCTGTTCCCGAGGACCTGAATATGTGAACCGCAAATCCCGTGTCAACGATGGATACGAGCTTTTTGGTGTCTCCGTCAATGATGGCGACCTTACCCACGTCCCTGAGGATTACACCCATGAAGTTCTTCCAGTTGAGCTTGTGCTCAGGCTTTTTGGGTCTCGCCTCGGGGGGAACGTAGACCTTCCACCACTTCTTCATATCCGCCAAGGACATGAGGGGAGGTTCGGGGGGTTCGTGCATGAGGAACTTGGCAAGGAGCTTAATCTCTTCCTTGGAGAGTATCCCCTGTCTTCCCCAGTCGGGCATACCGCCGGGGGTTCCGTTGGTGATGATGGTCTCCAAGTATTTGAGACCACGCTGGCGGGTTATGTCCGGTGTCAGGGCAGGACCCGTTGCCCCTTTCCTGAGCATTCCGTGACAACCCGCACACCTGTCAAAGAAGATCTGCGACGCCCTTTTCATCTCCTCGGGCGTCAGCTTGGGCACGTTGGCAGCAAAGGACCCTGCCGCCATACCGAGGGACAGTGCGCCTGCCAAAAGCCCCAGTTTGAGCGCCTTCATGGCATCACCTCCTTTTATGATCATTTTCTCAGGAATATCCTTAGCTATAAAAAAGCGCTTCATGCTACGCCCCTCAGCTTCGCTATCAAATCCCTCAGGAAGAGGAAGTAAGCCATCCCGAGAATAGGGATAAGTCCTCCAATAATCATGGCTACAAAGGACCAGTCTATTACGTAGGTTCCCGTCACGGGGTCGTAGCGGAAGCACTTAAGAAGTATTCCTTTTATAGGGTTAAGGGAAACCTCTCCGAGCCTCGCCTTTTCAACCAAAAGGGAGAGCTTTCTTGGGTCATACCTTACGCCCATCATGTAGCCGGAGATCTTGAGGTCGGGCGAAAGTATCACGAGGACGTTTGGATGGGCAAACATGTCCGTATCTTTGTCGTAGAAGAACCTAAAGTCCACAGCCCTCGTGAGCCTTTTGAGGTCCTCCCCCTTTGCCAAGGCAACCACCCAGTTTCCTGCGTATATCTCCCTCCTTTTTACAAACTTCTTCAGATCCTGCACCGTGTCCCTTTCGTCAAAGTCCACAAGAAGGACCCTGTAGGGTTTGCTCAGACGGGAAACCGCCTCCTTTATACCGCTTACTATCATGGGACAGGCAGAAGTGCACTTGGTGTAGATGAAGGAAAGGAGGAGGGGATGACCCCCGGCTATCTCTTTGAGGGTCACCCTTTTACCTTCGTGGGTTACAAGGGTTATATTGGGAACCTCCTTGCCCAGAACGAACTCAGGTTTTGGGGTGATGTCCTGAGCCGTAGCCCCCTTTAAAAGAAGCAGGAGGAGGAGGGCAAGGAGGGGAGCCATGGGTTACTTGACCTCCCACATTGCGGAGAGCCAACCGTAGTTAAGGGCAACGAATATGATGAAGGCGGTTATGAACAGAAGTACCAGAGCAAATGTTCCGGGAGCGGCGAATCCGTCATGCTCTTCTTCCTTAGCGGGAGGAGGCTCAGCTATAGGGATCTGAAGGTCTTGGGGTCCCCTGAAGGGCTGTCCGAAGAACACGGACACTACAACCTGAATTATCCATATCAGGGCACCGAGCACCGCAAGTATTCCACCGAGACCGAAGAGTGCCCAGAAGAAGTCGGTTACGGGGTTGAAGGTGTAGGTGAAGGGTCCACCGGAGAAGGTTATGTCCCAGTGCCTTCTGGGTATACCGAAGGCTCCGAGGATATACATAGACACCGCCAAGATGGCTATACCTATTCCGAAGAGCCAAGGAACGAACTTAGCGACTCCGTAGAAGGCTATCTTCTTCCTGAAGAGTAGAGGTATCAAGTAGTAGGTTATGGACATGAAGGCAAGAGCTGTTCCTCCTACAACCGCTCCCTTAAAGTGTCCGGGAATGGAGAGGGTGTTGTGAACGATTATGTTGGTCTGCTCCATTCCGTTTACCACACCGGTTATACCGCCGATGAAACCGAAGATGATCATGGAGAGCATCATCCCCGAGAAGGCGGGGTTGCCCCAAGGTGCACGCTTGAGCCACTCAAACAGACCGTTGGTGTATCCTCTCCTCCTCTGAGCCACCTCTATGGCGGAGGGAACCGCAAAGGCGTGGATCATAGAAGCGAAAACTGCAAGATACATAACGTAGCTAGTGTTCCAAACCTTCCAAACGGGGCTTACCGCAGGGTCAACGAGCAGGTGGTGAGCGGAAGCTACGTTTATGGCGATGATGTAAAGGACAAAGGCGAATCTGCTAACCTTTTCGTTTATAGAAGTTCCGCCTACAGTCAGGAAAGCTATCAGATACCACACCGAAACGTGAGCGGCAACGTTAATCTGCTGGGAGGGGTGTCCCAAACCCCACCAAACGAGCTTATACACAGCGGGGTCAATATCCGAGATTATCCCCATAGACCAAAGGAGTGTCGGGATGTAGATGATGGCTCCCGAGGCTATGGTTACCACAGCTATTATTGCAGCCGCCATCAGTCCGTATACAAATAAGGGTAGGGACTGTCCGGGGTTTTCCCTTCTCCATATCATCAGGTTTCCGAAGAAGACCATAACTATCAGAAGCGCCCCCACCGCAAAAAGGATCATTCCCAAGTAAAAGAGGGGATGAGCTTTTAGGGGTGCGTAGGAGGTCATAAGGACGTCCGCCTGACCCGCCAAGATGGTGTAGTTAACCAAAAGCCAACCTACTATGGCTAAGAAGGTTCCACCCCATGCGAGGGCTGGAGACGACAGTCTTGTGTTAAGAAATGCGGTGGATCCGAAAACGAGCGCCGCAAGTTCAAAGAAGATTATCCAAAAGACAAGAGCGTCCAATCCGTGAAGGGTCAAAACCCTGTAATACCAGTCAACGGGCAAAATGTGGAAGAGCTGCCATCTGGTCAAGACCAGAAGCAGTGCGGCTATAACCGCTATGAGGAAGGACACAACCGCCATTACGGCGTTTACACGGGCTATCTTTTCAGCCCTCAGGTCAACCTTAAAACCGGTGACATCACAGGTTCTGAACCACTTCTCACCTTCATGAACAGCCACAGCCATAACTCACACCTCCCTATTCTTCAACGATTATCTTGCCTATCATCATGTGGTGACCTATACCGCAGAACTCGTTGCACACTATGGCAAACTCACCCGCCGAGGTGGGTCTGAAGGTGAGAACATAGTCGTATTTGGGAAAGACCATAAAGTTCATGTTCACCGGCTGGATGGAAAATCCGTGTAGAACATCAAGGGAAGAGATGTGGAACCTATACTCTTCTCCCTTCTTGAGTATAAGAACCGGCTCCCACCTGAACTGACGGGCAAGCAGGAAGACATCGCTTCCGGGCGGAGGTTTTACAACGGGTATCCCGTTTTCCTCTCCTACCTTGTATTTCTCAATAAAGGCTTGGGTCAGCTCGTAGAACTCCTCGGGAGTAGTCTTGTAGGTAACGAAAGAGGGGTTCTGCTTTGCGTATACGTGCCAGATGATCATCCAGAAGAAGAGGAATATAGAGACCACGAAAGCCATGCCCATCCAGATCTTCTCGTCCTTTGCTACCTTCTGATGGATCCAACCCTCCTTAGGTGGCAATAGAGCCATGGCACTCACCTCCCTAAGAGCGCTTGCTTTATCTCGTCAGGTATCGGCGGGAGCCATGCAAGTTCTATGAGTCCCCATATCAGGTAGGAGACTGCATAGACTGTGACTCCCAAAAACAGCAGGAGCATAAAATCGTCAAAGAAGAGCTGCAGGAACGGCGTCTTCTTCTCCGTACCCATCCTACGCACCTCCGTAAATGTTTATTCACTTACCCCTATATATTCAGTTTACGACCTTTTACTCATATTTCTATAAGAAATCCTGATATATATCATAAGAAAAAATTATGATTTACCTATCAATTATTCCTATTATTTTTAGTATCGGCTCAGTAAGTGTGTAATTACTTGCACGGAGGAAAGCCATGGAAATGGTAACCGTCAGCCCCACCTACAGGGTTATGCAGAGAATAGGCTACGCCTTAAGTGGGATATACTCTTCAAGGCTCAATCCCCTTTATTACCTCGGGGCTATAACGGTATTCCTATTAATAATAGATGTTATATCGGGTATATACCTCTTCTTCTTCTACGATGTAGATCCCAAAGGTGCCCACGCTTCGGTGGAAGCCATTTCCTCATCCTTCTTAGGAAGCCTTATGAGGAGCATACACAGGTATTCCTCCGACGGGCTGATCCTCTTTGCGGTTTTGCACATGCTCCAGATGATCTTTACCGATAGGTTCAGGATGTTCCGCTGGATAGCGTGGGTCTCGGGTGTGGGGACCCTGCTTCTTTTCCTCGCCATAGGTATCTCCGGCTACCTGCTGGTGTGGGACGAGAGGGCACAGCTGACTGGACTTTTGACCGCCAAGTTTTTCAGCGTGATCCCCATATTCGGACATGCCCTTATGAGTGCCTTTCTCGGGACAGACATAAAAAACTTGGGTGGACTCTTCAGAATTCTTCTGTTCGGACATATAGCGGTAACCATCCTGTTGGTATTTACCTTGTGGGTTCACGTTATGAGGATCTCAAGACCCCGCCTTTTCCCTCCCAAGGAGCTTATGATCCTCCTTACCGTTTATGTGGTAGCGGTCTCCATTCTTTTTCCTGCAAAGAGCGACCCGCCCGCAGACCTCGGAAAGGTTCCCTTCTCCATGAGCTTGGACTGGTTTTATCTTACGGGTTATCCCCTCTTTAAGGTGTTCCCCCTTTCGGTGAACTGGATACTCTTTTTGGGCTTTTTCGGGATACTTACCGCCTTTCCGTGGCTTATAAAGGGGCGCAGAAATCCACCGGCTCATGTCTTGGAAGACAAGTGTGAGGGGTGCAGACAGTGTTTCTTAGATTGCCCCTACGAAGCCATATACATGAAGAGGATCTCAGAAAAGGAGGAGAAAGCTGAAGTTATAGAAAGTAAATGTGCTGGATGCGGAATATGTGTAGCCTCCTGTAACTACGGAGCCAACGAGATACCGACCGTTCCCATACAGAACATTTTGGAAGACCTGCGTTCCAAGAAGCCGGACCTTGCGGTCTTTCGCTGTTCCTTCGCGGCACAGGTAGAGGAAAGGAACGGCGTCAGGGTTTACACCTTCCCCTGTGCGGGAGCGGTAAATGCTGTCTGGATGAGGGACATCCTGAAAGAGGTCAAAGGTGTTATGGTGGTTTCTTGTGATGGTATAGACTGCTACTTCAGGGAAGGCGTTGAGTGGACGGAAGCGAGGTTTACAGGCAAGAGGAGACCCAGACTCCTTAAAACCCTTGAGAGGGGTCGCATCAGGGTTGTGGAGGCTCCCAGCGTAGCGAACATTGACAAGGAAGTTGAAGACTTCCTTAACGCCCTTAAGGACCCTTCCCGGCTGCCCGAGGATGTTACTTTCGTGGCGAGGAACAAGGTAAACCCTATCCTCGCCTCCGTTCTTCTCTTCATTCCTTTCCTTACCTTCTACCCCCTGACTACCGACAGGATGGACTTTTACCCCACCGATAAAGCCCTTGCGGTTATTACCTTCAAATACCGCTCCTCACCTGTCAAAAAAGCGGAAGGAACCCACAGCAAGTTAGAGCACATGAAGGCGATGCAGAACATAGCTATAGAAAGATCTCCAATACTTCTCACCTTTAAGGTGGACGGCAAAACCCTTCTTGAAAAGCGCTACGATCCCCGTGGACTGAGAAAGGACGCTTCCATATACGTCTACGAGGAGTTCTTGCTAAAGCCCGGAAAGCATACTGTTGAACTCAAGCTCGTAGAAACAAAGAACCCAGACGTAGTAAAGACCTTTAAGGTGGTAAGGGAGCTAAAGCCCGCCACCAGTTTGGCTATATCCTTTGCGGAGGGGAAAGGCTTCTTCCTTTTGGGGGGTAAATAGCACTACAATTAGGCTTTATGCTTATATCCGACTTGGGGGAGTTCGGACTTATAAAAAGGCTGAAGGACATCCTCGGCTCCCGGGAGATAGGGCACGACTGCGCTGCACTCAAGTTCGGTGATAGATACCTCCTTATGACCACCGACGCTCTTGTGGAAGGGGTCCACTTCCTGAAGAGATACCCCCCCGAGGCGGTAGGCTGGAAAGCTGTAAGCGTAAACGTAAGCGACATAATAGCCGGGGGCGGAAACCCCCGCTGGCTTTTGGTCTCTCTCATTCTTCCCAACATAGAAGCTTCCTATGTAGAAAGGCTCTACGAGGGTATAAAGAAAGCCTGCGAGTTTTACAAGTGTGAGGTTGTGGGCGGGAATGTAAGTAAAGGCAGGGAAACGGTCATAGATGTCTTTGCGGTGGGAGAGAGCGAAAGACCTCTAAGGAGGGACGGCGCAAAGCCGGGAGACAGCCTTTTTGTATCCGGAACGCTCGGGGACTCAAGGGCAGGACTTGAACTCCTTTTGGAAAACAGAAAGGACTATAAACCCCACGAGCTTGCCCTGATAGAGAGGCACCTCAGACCCACCGCACGGATAGATTACGTTAAGCACCTCGTGAAGTATGCAAGCTGTGCAGTGGATATAAGCGATGGACTCGTAGCAGACGCAAGGCACGTAGCTTCCATGAGCGGGGTAAGAATAGACATAGACTCAAAAAAGCTTCCTCTTTCAAAGGAGCTTAAGATGTTCTGTGAGGAAAGAGGTAAGGATCCTGTTCAATACGCCCTCTTCGGAGGGGAAGACTACCAAATCCTCTTTACCCATCCCAAGGAAAGGTGGAACCCCTTTTTGGACATGACGGAGATAGGAAACGTTTCGGAAGGATCCGGAGTTTACGTAGACGGCAAGGAAGTCTCGGGAGGTTACTCTCATTTTTGAGGGGCTTAAGGTATAATGTGCAAAAGGAGGTAGGGCAAAATGGACTTTCTTGGAAGGGAAGAAGCACCCCTTACAGCAGAAGAGTGGGAGCACATAGATAAAGCGGTTGTGGAGGTTGCTAAGGACACCCTCGTATGTAGAAGGTTCGTTCCCGTCGTCGGTCCCATAGGACCCGGGCACCAGATGGTTTCCTACGATGTGATCTACGGGATGGAGCCGGGGGTGTGCG
>WFYH01000248.1 GCA_015490215.1 Aquificaceae bacterium | reverse complement strand
TAGAGTTCGCCGTTTTTCTCCTCAAGGTATGGGTTGTATTCCTTTAACATCCTCTTCCTCCGCTGTAAAGAGTTAATTAGTATAACCCGAGTTTTCTGCTTGAAATATGTTATGAAGCGTTTATCATAACATTAATGGTTGAGAGGGTTACTATCTCTATGAGCAAGGATCTTGCTGAGGAGCTTAGAAGCCTCGCCCGCAAGGAGGGAGTTAGTCTTTCCAGATTTATTGCCAAGTCCCTTGAGGAGTTCGTCATAGAGCGGAGGAAAAAAGAAGCGGGAAGAAAACTTCTGAGCTTTAGGTTATCCAAGAAGGAAGTTGAAAAAGCCTTGGAAGAGCTTACCCGTATGAGGAAGGAAGAGTGGAAAGCGTAGGCTTAGATACGGGGTTCTTCATCAAAGTGTTTGAAGGAGATCCGCGGGCTGTTCAAGTATGGGAGAAGGTGATAAACGGAGAACTAAAGGCTTTTACCTCTTCCTTGGTGCTCTTTGAGCTTAAAAGGCTTTTCCACAAGCTCGGAAGGATAGAGGAGTTCGGCGCCGTCAGGGAAGCCATATTTCTTAACTGTGAGATAGTTTCCGTGGATCCGAATGTGGCAGAAAGTGGAGCTGACATAAGCCACGGAACGGGTCTTCCCTCAGTAGATGCCCTGATATATGCAAGCGTAGGAAAGGCAGACAGGTTCTACACGACGGACAGGAGTTTTGAAGTCCTCGGAAAGAAGAAGAAGCCCCGTATAGTGGTATTGTAAACGTGCTTTTGGGTCATTCTCTGATTAAATCTGAAGGTACGATTTCAAAAGCTAATTCTTCCAAGACACCCTGAGGAAACTTCCCGAGAGCCCTTACGAAGAGCCTCCGGAAGTTCTCTCCCTTCACAGACATAAGCCTTTTCCTATACTTGGGAGCAAACACCCTAAGATGGTGATCTGTAAGCTCAAAAAGTTCTTCAGCTTTCCCACTACGCACAAGAGCGAGGGCAAAGATTGAGACCAGAAACCTTAGCTTTCTCTTTTTACTCTTTAGGGTAAGCTCGTCCTCCGCAGGGTAGTCTTTGAACCTTTCAAGGACCTTCAGGGCAAACAGCCCTTTTCCGAAGCCTGCAAACCTTTTTCCCTCCGTATCGGAGTAGGTTTTGGTTCTTGAAAAACCGCAGGAAGGGGACTTAGCCTTAAGCAGGAAGCCGTCCACCGCAGGCAGGGTTTTGAGGAAGCTTTCAGAAAAGAGATTTAAGTCTGCGGTAAGATCCCTGCCCGTGGAGGGTTGAATCACCTTCCCGCCTTTTATCACTACGATCTTATCCCTCGGGACACCCAAGCCTAAAGCCACCTCAGGACAAACACCGATGGGTTCAATGAAGAGAAGGAGCTTCTCCACAAAATCATCCTTTACCCTTGAGCCGTCATACCTAACCGGTTCTCCGGTAAGGCACAGGCTTACCACAAGGCGGGGTTTTACAAAGGTCAGCATATTCTCGGCAGAAGCTCCCCGGAGGGGGCTTCCATGAGCCTGCGAACACCGTAAGAGTTTACCAATACCACCCTGCTCTTTTCTCGGGAGACCACTTTACCTATCAGCCTAGCATCCTTCCCGTAAGGGTGGTTTCTTAAAATTTCAAGCGCTCTATCCTTGTCTTTATCCTCCACCGCAAGAGCGATTATGCCCTCGTTGGCAAGGTGGAAGGGTTCAAACCCCAAAAGCTCACACAATCCCACCACGGAGTCTTTCACGGGGATTTCCTCTTCCCATACTTCTATCTCAACGCCTGACTGGAGCGCCCACTCGTTTAGCACCTCGGCAAGTCCGCCCCTTGTGGGATCTCTCATAGCCCTTATGTTTATCCCCTCCTTCAAAAGCCTTTCTACCATGTCCCACAGACCCTTGCAATCGCTCTCTATGGGCATATCAAACTCAAGTCCTTCCCTCTGAGCGAGTATGCAGGCTCCGTGGTCTCCCACCGTTCCCGAAACCAGTATGGCATCCCCCACCTTGAGGTTGTGGGCAGACAGACCTTCTACTATCCTTTCTCCTATACCCGAGGCGGATATAAAGATACCGTCCGCCGCACCTTTGGGAACCACCTTAGTGTCCCCAGTCACTATCCTGATACCGCACCTTTTGGCTTCCTGCGCCATGCTTGAAACTATCCTCTCAAGGTCCTCAAGGGAGAAACCCTCTTCTATGATGAAGCTGACGGACATAAAGAGGGGTTTAGCACCCATGACAGAAAGGTCGTTAACCGTCCCAGCCACAGCCAGTTTACCTATGTCCCCGCCCTTAAAGAATATGGGCTGAACCGTAAAGGCATCGGTCGTAAAGGCGATCCTACTCGGCACATCAAGGGGAGAGGCATCCTCAAGTTTCTCAAGAATGGGATCCGAAAAGGCTTTCAGGAATACTTCTTTAACAAACTTCCAACTTTCCTCACCGCCACTTCCGTAGGAGAGTAAAACTTTTTTAGACTTCATAAATCTTAGTATTCTAAACTCTGGAAGCCCTTCCGAACCTCTTGTATACGCTCTCGTAAACTGCGGGGAGGATTATCAGCGTAAGCAGGGTTGAGGTAAAGATCCCGCCCACGACGACAGTTGCAAGGGGTTTTTGGACCTCCGAACCTATGTCGCTTATTACCAGCAGGGGAATAAGTCCCATGAAGGTGGTTATAGCAGTTATCAGGATCGGTCTTATCCTGAGGATGGCGGCTCTTTTGACCGCTTCCCTTATGTCAAGTCCCTCTTCAAGGAGCTGTCTTATGTAGGTTACCAGCACCACGCCGTTGAGGGTAGCTATACCGAATATGGCTATAAAGCCTATGGCGGACGGAACCGATAGGTTAAAGCCCGAAATGTAGAGGGCGATTATTCCGCCTATAACCGCAAAGGGAACGTTGAGCATAACTATGAGGGCATCCCTTACGGAGTTAAAGTTCAGATACAGCATTATGAAGATGAGGAATATGGACACGGGGACAGCTATGGATAGCCTTTTCATAGCCCTCTGCTGGTTTTCAAACTGCCCGCCGTAGGTTATAAAGTATCCCTTGGGAAGCTTTATCTCCTTCTCTATCCTACTGCTGAGTTCCTCTACAAAACTTCCGATGTCCCTGCCCTCTACGTTCAACATCACAAGGGAAAACCTTATATTGTTCTCCCTCCTAATCACAAAAAGTCCCGGTTCAACCCTGAGGTCCGCCACATCTCCGAAGGTGAGGAGCTTTCCATCTCTTTCAAAGAGGGGAATGCTCTTGAGTTTGCTTATATCACCCCTGAACTCATCGGGAAGGGTCATAACTATGGGGAAGAGGAAGGTATCCTGCTGTAGGACGCC
>WFYH01000247.1 GCA_015490215.1 Aquificaceae bacterium | reverse complement strand
TTTCCAACAGCCTCTTTAGATGTTGAAATCGCAGCCACACTGTGGGAAAATTTTTAACCCTATCCCTCAACAAGGAGGAAGGAATTATGAACGGCGTTCTTGAGAAGGTGAAAAAACGCTATCTGCCTAAGAAGGATTACCCTAACTTCAAGGTTGGCGACACGGTAAGGGTTCATTACAGGATAAAAGAAGGAGACCGTGAAAGGATTCAGCCGTTTGAAGGTGTTGTCATAAGGATAAGGGGAAGTGGAATGGATAAAACCTTTACCGTTAGAAAGGAATCTTACGGGGTTGGGATAGAAAGAATTTTCCCCTACTATAGTCCCAACATAGAGAAGATAGAAGTTGTCAAGATAGGTAAAGTCAGAAGGGCAAAGCTCTACTTCCTTAGGGAGCTTAAGGGCAAAGAAGCTCAGAGGAAGATAAGAGAGATTAAAAAATGGGAATACGAAGCAATGCAAAGGAGAAAGGAGGAAGCGAAAAAACAGAGAGAACAGGAAGCCCAGCAAGAGAGCGCTTCATGAAACCTTTTAAGGGAGAAAGGATATTCACCCCCGGTCCCGTAGAACTTCCCGACAGCATCAGGGAGGTTCTCGGGCGTCAAATCATACACCACAGAACTCCGGAGTTTACCCAATCCTTCCTTGAAACACGGGATCTATTTAAAAAACTTGTAGGCTGTCCGGAGGAAAACTTTGTGTTCTTTGCCTCCTCCGGAACAGGAGCTATGGAAGCTGCCGTTTTAAATTTCTTTGAGGAAGGAGATAGGGTTATAGCGGTTGTAGGCGGAAAGTTCGGAGAAAGGTGGGCACAACTCGGTAAACGCTGGGGACTCAAAGTTATAGAACTAAGCGTTGAGTGGGGAAAAAGCGTAGATCCTGAAGAGGTTGAAGACCTACTAAAAGAGAACCCCGACTGTAAAGGTGTTCTGGTTCAAATGTCCGAATCATCTACGGGTGCCCTTCATGACGTAAAAACTCTCGGTGAGATAACAGATGAAAAGGAAGCTTTGCTCGTGGTTGATGCGATAACCGCCCTCGGCGTTTACAACATGAAACCTTGTGAGTGGGGTATAGATGTCCTAGTAGGAGGATCCCAAAAAGCCTTTATGCTTCCTCCGGGGCTTTCTATGCTGTGGTTTTCCGAGAAAGCAAAGAGAAAGCTAACCGGTAGGGCGTATTACTTTAACGTTGAGGAGGAGCTAAAAAAACAAGCGGAAGGGCAAACAGCCTTCACTCCAGCCATAACTTTGATACTTGCCCTTAAAGAATCCCTCAATATGCTCCTTTCAGAAGGAATGGATAATGTGGAAAAAAGGTATAGAGCCATGTCTGAAGGCACGAGGAAGGCTGTGGAAACCCTCGGAATGAGAGTTTTTCCTGAGAACCCCACCATATCCCTTACCGCTGTCTTCCCGAGGGACCTTGACGCAGACTCCTTAAGGAAAGAGATGCTGAGGATGGGGGTTAGAGTTGCAGGGGGTCAGGGCAAGCTGAAAGGAAAAATATTCAGAATATCCCACATGGGAATGGATCTCCTTGATATGCCTGTGGTTCTATCTGCTTTAGAACTCGCTTTGAAACGCCTCGGTAAATATATAAAACTTGGCAATGCGGTAGGTGCTTATCTGGAAGCGCTGGATGGGTAAACTACCCCTGTCGGTGGCAATAATAACCTACAACGAAGAGGATATAATCAGAAAAACCATAGAGTCTGTAAAAGACATAGCCGAAGAGATCGTAGTCGTGGATTCTCACTCTACTGACAAAACGAGGGAAATAGCCCGTGATCTCGGAGCAAGAGTCTTTGAAGAGGACTGGAAAGGTTACTCCGCCCAAAAGAATTCCGCCTTAGAAAAGTGCACCCAAGAGTGGATCCTTTTCATAGATGCTGACGAGGTCCTCTCGGATGAGCTTAAAGAGTCCATGGCTAAGGAATTGGCCTTCCCCACAGCGGACGGTTACATGATCAACAGGAGGACTTACTACTTGGGAGATTTCCTAAAATATACGTGGCAACCCGAGTGGCGCCTGCGCTTGGTCAGAAAATCCGCTAACCCGAGGTGGGTAGGACAGATTCACGAAAAGCTTCTTATAAGCTCTGATAACATAAAAAAACTCAAAGGCGACCTTTTCCACTTTACATATAAAAATTTAAGACACCAGATGATTAAAACCGTAGAATTTGCCTTTTACGCTTCCAAGGATAAAAACAACAAGCGGGTAAATTTTTTAAAGGACGTGGTCCTAAGACCCCTATGGGCTTTTTTTAAAACCTTCATTCTGAAGAAGGGATTCCTTGATGGCAGAAAAGGCTTTATGATCGCAGTAAGCGCCTATATGTATACCTTCATGAAGTATGCATTCATGTATGAGAAAAATTTAAAGGAAATGTTTGGGGAAAAGCTATGGCAGAGAAGATAAGTGTGGTTATCCCTGTATACAACGGAGAAAAGTTTATAAACCTCAAGCACCGCCACAATCGGTATCTTCCTGATAAAACTTAACAAGGGTTATCCTTTTCCCTTCCTTTTCCAAGACTATGCGGTATCCTTCCTCCTCTTCATAGCAGGCTGTTCCGCCGTTTACAAAATACTCAAATCCTTCCAAAGTATACCTTCCTATGCTCCACACTTCCTTGTAAGCCCATCCTTCAAGCACCTCTCCGCCCACGAGAACCGTATAGGGTTCCTTATACTCCTCCTCAAGCTTTTTAGCTTCCCGATGGACGACCTTGAGTATCAGTGGGTCCCTGCCGTCGGGTATGTTGTCGTAAAGGATGGAGAGCTTAAGATCACTGCACACG
>WFYH01000246.1 GCA_015490215.1 Aquificaceae bacterium | reverse complement strand
GTTTGGAAACATCCTCTTGGTTACCGACGGAGAGCTAATTTTGTCTTTAATCGTGTCCCTTACAGCCTTGGTTTTCCTCCTTTTGAATTTAAGAGGTTTGCTTGCCCTTATTTTCAGTCCCGAGATGGCTAAGTTCAGGGGTGTGAAGGGAAGCCTCTTGGAGCACGGTTTTATAAGCGTTGCCTGCGGGGTTGTGGTCTTAGCCATGAAGGTGGCGGGCGTCGTTTTGGCTTCCTCCCTAACCGTCCTTCCCGCCCTCAGCGCCCTCACGGTGGCAAGGTCTTTTAAGGAAACTCTCCTTCTTTCGGTCTTATTCTCTTGGGTATCCGTAACCCTCGGACTCCTTTTGGCTATAGCCTACAACTTACCCCCGAGTGGTGCCTTTGTAATTCTTATGAGCCTTATTTTTGCTTTGAGCATTTTTTTCAGAAGGTTTGTAAAGTTTAGAAGGGATAAGGCTATGTATTAGGTATACTAACTTCCCGTGATATGGAGATAGTCCTTAATCTCCTACAGCTCGTAATCGGGATAGCTATTCTCGTGAAGGGTGCGGATCTGCTTATAGAAGGGTCTTCTTCCCTTGCCAGAAGGCTCGACGTGCCGGAATTCGTTATAGGACTTACGCTTGTAGCCTTTGGCACATCCCTCCCTGAACTTACGGTAAATGTGCAAGCAAGTCTAAAGGGAGCTTCGGAGATCACGCTCGGAAACGTTATAGGTTCCAACATAGCCAACATACTCCTTATCTTAGGTGTTGCGGGGCTTATAAGACCACTCTCTGTTCACAGAACCTTTGTAAAAAAAGAGATACCCTTGAACTTTCTGAGCATACTTATACTCTTTGCGATGGTTTCGGACAAACTGCTTGATGGTTCAAAAAACGCCTACGTTTCCCGTTCCGAGGGATTGGTTCTCATAACCACCTTTGTAGGATATCTCTACTTTCTGGCAGCTTTTCTGGAAAGGGAAACAAACGGATACGAGGAACCGAAACTCACCATCCCCAAAGCTTCTCTGATGATAGGAATGGGAATAGCAGGGTTAATTTTGGGGTCAAAGTGGGCGGTTGACGGTGGCGTAAACCTTGCTACTTTGCTCGGTGTCAGTCAGGTGATAATCGGATTGTTCCTGATAGCCATAGGAACTTCTCTGCCGGAACTCCTCACATCGGCGGTGGCTGCCTACAAGGGGAACCCGGATATAGCCCTTGGGAACGTGGCGGGTTCGAACATATTCAACGTGTCCCTCGTGCTCGGGACAAGCGCCCTGCTAAACCCTATCCCTGTCCCCGAGAGGGTATTTAAAGACCTTTTTCTGCTTTTCTTTGCTACCTTGATACTGTTCATCTTTAGCGTGGCAGGCAAAAGGTATTACGTTTCTAGATTTGAAGCCTTCCTGTTTTTGGTTATATATTCCGCTTACAGCGTTTATTCTTGGTATACTGAGCTTGCAGGAAGATGAGCCCTCGGAACATCACCGCTCTCACCGTCGGACTTCACCTCGTAGGAGGCATCATCGCCGGTTTGCTGGTGGGTTACTGGGTTGATTATGCTTTTGAGAATTGGTTCGGTATAAAGACGAGTCCTTGGGGGCTGATAGCTTTCTTTTTCATAGGTATAATCTCGGGGTTTCTGAACGCCTACAGGGATATGAAGCGCTTGGAAAAATGAGAAAACTTTTCTCCGTTTTTCTTTGGTTCTTAGCTACCTTCGTATTTGCTCAAAACTTATGCCCAACAGAGGAACAGGAAGAGGAAAAACCTCTGTCCGCAAGGATAGAGCTTTCTTACGTTAATACCTCTGGGAACACGGAAACCCAAACTTTTTCCCAAGAGGGAAAGCTTGAATACGAAGGAGATCTCCACAGGATATTTCTAAAAAACTCATATCTTTATGTGAAAAAGGGTGAGGAAGAGACAGCCAACAAATTCAAAGCGGAGGGAAGGTGGGAGATTTTACTGACAGAACATCTCTTTACCTTCATGAGCGGAGGTTATGAGAGGGACAAGTTTTCGGGTTACACCTACAAGTGGAACGGCGGTCCGGGAATGGGTTACGATCTTATAAAGACCGATGGAGTGGAGCTTAAGATTCTGCTCTCCCTTCTCTACTACTACAACAAGGTAGAGAACGGAACCATAGATAACTATTCAACCTCCAAGGCAGAAGCCATATTCAGCTGGAAGATGAGGGACAACTTGGAATTCAAGCAGAACCTCAACTACATAGTAAACAACTCAAGGAATGAGGTTTACTTTATAAACTCGGAAAGCTCCATTGAGGTTAAGATAACTGATCTGCTATCTCTCGGGGTAAACTACAAGGTTTACTACCAAAATACACCGCCCGAACCCGGGATAGAAAGAACGGACACCGTCTTTTCCACATCCCTGATCTTTGATTTTTAAGCGGTTACCCACCAAGATCCCTAAGCTTTAACCTTATGTAAGCCACCGCCCTTCTGGAGATGCTTCCCCTTTTCCCTTTGAATTTGGACAGGAACTTGAGAAGGTGCCTTTTCTTTATCAAACCCACCGTGTATAGGAACGCCACCAAGAAGGGGAAGCCGGGCAGAGCGGGCAGAACCGTTCCAGCCACACCGAGGGCTAAGAAGATAAGGGCAAGTATAAGCCTCTTCATTTTGAAAGAGTTATCAGAGCCACACCTACCGCCACAAGCACAGCTCCCAAAAACCTCTGAAGAGTAAGCTGTTCACCCAAGAGCAAAAAGGCAAACAGGGAAGCCCATAAGGGGGAGCTTGCCGCTATGGGAGCCACCACAGAAACCTCTCCCACCTTTATAGCCTTGTAGTAAAGCAAAAGCCCCAAAAAGCCGGATATAAATCCTCCGAAGGAGATAACCGCTATATCCCTGAGGGGGTAAGAAAGGTTTTCCCTCAGGACTGCTACCGTAAGCAGGGCAACCAAGAAAGCGGTCAGGTTGTGAAAGAGTATACCCACAAGAGGAGGGACCTCACCTCTCAAACCGAGCTTAAAGATCACCGGAGCTGTCCCCCACACCAGCGCAGAAAGTAAAGCAAAAATTACCGCCTTCACGGTTCAAAAACCCCCACAACGGGCGCATGGTCTGAAGGCTTGGGTATCCTTCGCTTTCTTGCCCACATGTCTACAAAGACGTCCTTTAGCCTCTCCTTGAGAGGAGAGGTAATAAAAATGTAATCTATCCTCATCCCCATGTCCTTCCAAACCATACCCCCTATGTAATCCCACCAAGTAAACTGAACCTTATCGGGGTAAAGGTATCTGAAGGCATCTATAAAACCCCAATCCAAAACCGCCTTTAAAGCCTCTCTCTCCTCGGGCATGGTTCCTATGGTGTCTCTGAGAAGCTCGGGGTCAAATACATCCAGATCCCTGAGGGCAACGTTGAAGTCCCCTACCATACATATGCTTTGAGAGGGGCTGAAGTTTTCTTCCAAAAACTTTAAAAGCTTTTTGTAGAAGGCAAGTTTGTAAAAGAACTTTTCTGACCCCCTTACGTCTCCGTGGGGTGCGTAGACGTTTATAACGGTTATATCCCCTACCTCTGCGGTTATTATCCTCTTCTGCTGGTCAAACTCTTCGTCACCGAAGCCCTTTCTTACATTCCCAAGACCCGCTTTGGAACAGATAGCAACCCCGTTGTAGGTCTTCTGAGCAAAGACAGCGCATTTATAGCCAAGCTTTTCAAAATCTTCAAAGGGGAAATTCCTTTCCTCCTGCTTAAGCTCTTGAAGACACAGAACATCAACAGGTTGGCGCTCTAACCACTTAAAAAGAAGTTCTTTTCGTGCCCTTATGGAATTGACGTTGTAGGTGGCTATCTTCATTATTCCTGCTCCAATCTGAGCCTTCTGGTTTTTGCTTCCCTCAAATAATCGGTCAGCAGTTCCTCTTTTCCTTCTGCTATTAGCTCCCTTAGTTTGCTCAGTGAGTTTATGTAAACGTCAATAGCTTTGAGGACGTTGTCTTTATTTTCAAGGAAGATATCCCTCCACATGACGGGATCGCTCGCCGCTATGCGGGTAAAGTCTCTAAATCCCGCCCCCGGATATTTGAACAGATCCACTCCGTCGGACATGTGGATCAAGGCATCTATAAGAGCAAAGGCTACCGCATGTGGCAGGTGGGAAACCGCTCCAAAGATCCAATCGTGAAGCACAGGATCCATAAGCTCAACTTTGCTCCCCACCTTTTGCCAGAGCTCCCTAACTTTTTCAAGGGCTTTGGGATCGGTCTCAGATGTAGGCGTTATAACCGCCTTCTTTCCTTCAAAAAGATCCTCCAAACTGTGCTCAACGCCTGATTTTTCAGTCCCCGCTATGGGGTGACCTCCCACATATCTGCTGCCCAAAATCTTTTCAAGCTCAAAAACCAAGTGACCCTTTACGCT
>WFYH01000245.1 GCA_015490215.1 Aquificaceae bacterium | reverse complement strand
CGCTTTGGTGAGTTTGAGGTCTTTGAGATAAGTGCGGGAGACCTGTATCTGATGATAACCGCCACCTTGGGGCATATGCTTGATCTCTCCAAGCAGGGAGGCTTCCACGGGGTCTTGGTGGAGGACAGCACCTTTGTCCCCGTTTACGAGACCCTTGAAAATAAATCTGTGACCGTGGAAGGTCTTAGAAAGGTTGCCCAAGAGATAGATACCGTCTACATAGCCACCGACCCCGATACGGAGGGTGAAAAGATAGGGTGGGATACGGCGAACCTGCTCTACCCTTATGTGGAGAACATAAAGAGGATAGAGTTTCACGAGGTCACCAGAAGGGCGATAGTTAAGGCACTCAGCGAACCGAGAGACATAAACGAGAACCTCGTAAAGGCTCAGGTTCTCAGGAGGATTTCTGACAGGTGGGTAGGGTTTGAGGTCTCAGAGATACTCCAAAAAACCTTTGGAAAGAGCTGGCTCTCGGGCGGCAGGGTTCAGATCCCTGTTCTTGGTTGGGTGATAGAAAGGGAAAAGCAATACAGACAGAAGAGATACGTGGTTACCGTTGACCTTCGCAAGGACGGAAGGTGGAAGAGACTTGAGTTTGAACTTCCCTCCAAGAAGGAGGCAAAGGACTTCTACGAACGTTTGGAAAAGGTAATTGTGGAGGTGGTAGGAGAAGAAGTCCAAGAGGTCAACCCACCCCCGCCCTTTACCACGGATGTCCTTTTGAAAGAGGCTTCCGACAGGTTAAGGTTCGGAGCAAAAAAGACCATGGAACTCGCCCAAGATCTCTTTGAGGCAGGCTACATAACCTACCACAGAACAGACTCCACGAGGGTATCAGATGTAGGCATAAACATAGCGAGACAGTATGTTACCGAAGAGTTCGGTGAAGGGTTCTTCAGAGCAAGGAGATGGGAGAGCGAAGGTGCCCACGAGTGCATAAGACCCGCAAGGCTCCTTGAACCCGAAGAACTGCGCTCCGTTATGCTCTCGGGTCAAGAGCAAAATCTGACAAGGGACCACCTCCTCCTTTACGAGCTTATATTCCGCAGGTTCATGGCTTCCCAGATGAAAGAGATAAAGGTTAGGGTTAAAAAGGTTAAGGTAAAGGCTCTGGACAGGGAGATTGAGACCACTTTCAAGGTCTCCGTAGAGGAGGAGGGCTTTAACAGGGTCCTTCCTTACGAGCTTGACCCCGATGTTGAGGGGGAAATAAGTACGGAGGGTATCAAACAGCTTAAGGCTCTCCCCAAAGCTTACCTTTTTACACAGGGTTCTCTCGTTCAGGAGATGAAGAAGAGAGGCATAGGGAGACCTTCCACTTACGCTACCACCATAGAGAAGCTCCTTGAAAGGGGTTACATAGTAGAAAGAAAAGGGTTCCTTTTCCCGACCAAGTTGGGTAAACAGGTGTATGAGTTTCTGACCTCTCAGGAGAAGATAATGCCCTTTGTCTCGGAGGAGTTCACCCGCAGGCTTGAGAAGCTTATGGACGAAGTGGAAGAGGGTCGGGAAGATTATAAGGATATTCTAAAAAATCTATACAGAGATATAATAGAGTTTGAGGCGAGCGTCAGGAGGTAGGTAAGCATGAACTTTCATCCCCTGATGGTCTACTTCACCGTAGGCGCACTGATCTTCTCCTACGTAGCATACTTCCTGTACTTCACCTTCCTGCACGGAAAGAGATTTGTCTTCTACTACGGGCTGACAAACCACGCTATAGCCTCAGCCTTTTCAATCCTGACGGTTCTTACGGGCTTGGGGGTGGCAAGCACCCAATACGTTCAACAGAAAGCTCCCTTTATATTCCTCTTCCCCCATAAGTGGCTTGGACTCCTTTTGGCTCTGTATACGGTGGTGACATTCGTATTCCTGTGGATCAAACAGACGGATCTGGGAAGAAAGATAGGGATAGCCTTCTCCTTTGTAGGTATGGGTCTTTCTTTTACGGTTCTTATATTCGGATGGCTTCTGAGATTGATTTTCTTCTGAGAGGATTTAATATTTAAGCTTATGCTTGAGAGGTATGAGCTTTTAAAAGACTACAGGGGTCCCAAAGATCTTAGGGATTTAGATTATAAAGACTTGGAGAAGCTTGCCCAAGAGGTCAGGGACTATATAATTCAGGTGACCTCCAAGAACGGGGGACACGTGGGTCCCAGCCTCGGGGTGGTTGAACTTACCATAGCCCTCCTGAGAACCTTCAACCCTCCCAAGGATGTAATCGTTTGGGATATAGGCCATCAGGGGTATCCTTGGAAGATACTCACCGACAGGAAGGAGCAGTTCCAAACCCTGCGCCAATACGGGGGTGTGGCTGGCTTTTTAAGAAGGGAGGAAAGCCCCTACGATGCCTTCGGAGCGGGGCATAGCTCCACCTCCATATCCTCCGCTCTGGGCTTCAGAGTGGCAAAGGATCTTAAAGGAGAGGAGGACTTCGTCATAGCGGTAATAGGCGACGGGGCTATGACTGCAGGGATGGCTTACGAAGCCCTCAACAACGCAGGGCATCTGAGACCCGACAGATTCATAGTCATCCTCAACGACAACGAGATGTCCATATCCCCCAACGTGGGCGCTATCTCCAACTACCTGAGCAGGATCATCAGCGGTCACTTCGTTCAAGAGACAAGGCAGAAGATAAAAGGTCTCCTTTCCCATCTCGGGGATAAGCCCCTGCGCCTTATGAAGCTCACCGAAGAGTTTCTAAAAGGTCTCATATCCCCCGGGGTTATCTTTGAGGAGCTGGGCTTTAACTACATAGGGGTAATTGACGGTCATGATCTGCCCACCCTTGAAAAGACGCTTGAAAACGTAAAGGACATAAAGGGTCCCGTCCTTCTGCATGTGGTAACCAAGAAGGGAAAAGGTTACACTCCCGCGGAAAAGGATCCCGTAAAATGGCACGGGGTTGCCCCCTACAAGGTGGAATCTGGGGAGATTATTAAAAAGCCGTCCCCTCCCAACTGGACCAACGTCTTCGGCAAAGCCATAGTTGAATTGGCGGAAAGGGACGAAAGCATAGTGGTTATAACCCCTGCCATGAGAGAAGGTTCCGGTCTCGTTGAATTCTCAAAGAGGTTCCCTGAACGCTTCTTTGATGTGGGAATAGCGGAGCAACATGCGGCAACCTTTGCGGCGGGTCTCGCCTGTGAGGGACTAAGACCCGTCGCCAGCTACTACTCTACCTTCCTGCAGAGGGCATACGATCAGGTTATCCACGATATAGCCCTCCAAAACCTCCCCGTTACCTTTGCAATAGACAGGGGAGGTCTCGTTGGCGACGACGGACCCACACACCACGGGGTGTTTGACCTTTCCTTTTTAAGGTGCGTTCCCAACATGGTGGTTTCCGCCCCCAAGGACGAGCAGGAACTCAGGGATCTTCTCTATACCGCCATCTACAGCGGTAGACCCTTTGCGGTGAGGTATCCGAGGGGACCCGCCTACGGTGTTCCCACGGAAGGGTTTAAGAAGATAGAGATAGGCACTTGGGAGGAGCTTTTGGAAGGAGAAGACGTAGTCATCTTGGCGGTGGGGTATCCCGTCTATCAGGCTCTCAAGGCGGCGGAAAAACTCTACAAGGACGGTATAAGGGTGGGTGTGGTAAACGCCCGCTTCGTAAAGCCCATGGACGAGAAGCTCCTACTTGACGTGGCAAACAGGTACGAGCACATAGTCACCGTTGAGGACAACACCGTTGTGGGTGGGTTCGGCTCGGGCGTGTTGGAAGTTCTTGCTCGCCACGGGGTGACCAAGAGGGTCAAGATGCTCGGTGTTCCCGACAGGTTCATACCCCACGGAAACCAGAATCTGCTGAGGAACTTGGTTGGAATAGATGCGGAGGGTATAGAAAAGACGGTAAGGAGCCTCCTCTCCAAAAAACCCTTAGAACTCTGAGCGGTTAAGATATTCTTAGATGAGCTGCTGGCAGGGAGTCATAGAAGAATACAGGGAGTTTTTGCCCGTCACCGACAAGACGCCCGTCGTAACTCTTCTTGAAGGAAACACCCCCCTAATAGAGGCACCTAACCTCGCAAAGGAGATAGGCTTTAAGGGAAAGATCTTTCTCAAGTGTGAGGGTTTCAACCCCACAGGTTCCTTCAAAGATAGGGGTATGACCTTGGCAATCTCAAAGGCTGTTGAGGCAGGAAAAAAGGCTGTTATATGTGCCTCCACCGGGAATACCTCCGCATCCGCCGCTGCCTACGCTGCGAGGGCGGGACTCAGAGCCTACGTTCTTTTGCCAAAAGGTGCGGTAGCGATAGGTAAACTCTCTCAGGCAATGATCTACGGAGCTAAGGTCTTAGCCATAAAGGGGACCTTTGACGACGCCCTTCACATAGTCAGAAAGATAGGGGAGATGTTCCCCGTGGAGATAGTAAACTCGGTAAACCCTTACAGGATAGAAGGGCAAAAGACCGCCGCCTTTGAGGTGTGCGATGCTCTGGGTAGGGCACCCGACTACCACTTTATTCCCGTGGGGAACGCCGGAAACATAACCGCCTACTGGAGGGGCTACAAGGAATACAAAAAGGCGGGCAGAATAAGTGAGCTTCCGAAAATGATGGGTTGGCAGGCGGAGGGAGCAGCACCCATAGTCAAGGGTTACCCCATAAAGAATCCCCAAACTATAGCCACAGCCATAAAGATAGGCAACCCCTACAGCTGGAAAAACGCCCTAAGGGCTGCGGAAGAGTCAGGAGGGAGGATTGACATGGTCAGCGATGGCGAGATACTTGAGGCTTACAAATTGGTTGCCTCTTCGGAAGGTATATTCTGCGAACCCGCCTCCGCAGCGAGCGTTGCGGGTTTGGTGAAGCTCACAAGGGAAGGTTTCTTCAAGGGAGGGGAAACGGTAGTCTGCACCCTCACAGGAAACGGTCTCAAGGACCCCGACACCGCCATAAAGGTTTGTGAACAGCCCATAACCGTCGCCCCGAGGTTAGAAGAGGTGGTGGACATCCTCGGCTTTTGAGGTTATGAAGTTCGTATACAGGGAGATAATAAGGGTGGGAAAGCTCCTCTACCGGGAGGGTCTCGTAGACGCAAGGGCGGGTAACCTGAGCAGTTCCCTCGGGAATGATCTCTTTATAACCAGAACGGGCAGTTTCCTCGGAGACCTTACAAGGGGGGACATTATAAAGCTACCTTTGAAAGGAGAGACCGTCCTTGACGAAAGGGCTTCCTCGGAGCTGGAGGTCCACAGAAGGATCATTCTTGAAACGGGTAGCAAAGCGGTCGTCCACGCCCACCCCCAGAGCTGCGTGGTTCTTTCCTTTTACAGCGCTTTTATAAAGCCCATAGACTCGGAGGGTCGTCAGATATTGGGGGAAGTTTACGTGGTAGAGTCCACCGACGAGGTGGCGGAGGCTCTTAGGGAGTGCAAAGCTGTAGTGGTAAGGGGGCACGGCGTCTTCTCTGCGGGCAAGAGCCTTTGGGAAGCCTACTCCTACGTTTCCTGCCTTGAGCGATCCTGTAAAATACTTCTTTGGGACAAAGTTCTCGGGAGGTAAGGTGTATGGCGGAACCCACGGTATACAGAGGATGCGTTATTCCCCCTGACCTTTACTACGACATAGACAATCAGGTTTGGTTCAGGATAAACGATGACGGAACCGTAACGGTAGGAGCTACGGACATAGGTCAGGCGAGGGCAGGGAAGATAATAAACATAAGGATAAAGGCACCCGGCAGGAAGGTGGCAAAGGGCAAGCCTTACGCTTCTTTAGAGAGCGGTAAGTGGACAGGGCCAATACCTGCGGTAATAGAAGGAGAGGTGGTAGAAAGAAACGAGGAGCTCTTTGATAATCCGGAGCTTATAAACGATGACCCTTACGGCAAGGGTTGGATAGTTAGGATAAAGCCAGTAAACCTTGAAAGGGATCTCAAAGATCTGGTAACCGGTGAGGAAGCTATCCAGAAGCAGAAGGAATACATAGAGAGAGAGGATGTCAACTGCGGCGAGGACAGGGCACAGATAAGCAAGAAGTTCTACAAATAACCGTCCTCTGACCTATATTAAAAGATGGGATGAGTGCAAAGGAGATTGAAGAGAAGGTCATTTTCCTGAAAGGTTGCTTGGGGGGCTGTCCCGAAGAGTCAGACTTGGCACAGGATTGCTCCATATTTGCCGAACTTCTCAATGAAACTTTGGATGACAAGGACGACTCCCTCGTAGACTTTTCCGACTTAGTGGCTGCGGACCTATCTCGGTCTTGAACGGTCACAGTCTTTAACTAAGAAGAGTCTGTCACGGGGGCACTCCCCAAAGAACTCACAGGGTAGGTATCGGACGTTCCTGATAAGTATCTTGGCTTTATACCTTCTCTTCCCCTCGGGTAGCTCCCCCTCAAGCTCCCTCAGGATAAGTTTTGTCTCCTTTACCACGTTGCGGACGTTGTTATACTTGCCTAAGCAGGCTTCCCTTACGATAGGGTCCTCTTGGGTGCATACCTCCCCGATGGGCTTTAGGGTTTTGAGGGAAGCCATAAGGGGTTGGGTGTAGCAGTAAGGGGGCTTGTATTCGGGTTTTTTTGAGCAGGACAGTATAAGCATCAGAAGCAAAAGGATCAGGCGTGACATTTCAGAACCTTACTCAGGGCTTCCAAAAACATATCGTTCTCTTCGGGCTTACCCACCGTTACCCTAACGCACCCCTCTAAAAGCGGCAGGTGGGACATATCCCTCACAAGAATACCCTCCTTTAAGAGTTCCCTGTATAGATCTATCTCCTTTGACCTTATGAGGACGAAGTTGGCTCTACTAGGAAAAACCTCTAATCCCTCAAAGCCCGAAAGCTCCTTGAAAAGTCTTTCCCGCTCCCTTATCACCTTTTCCACACAGGAGGCTATGAACTCCTTTCCCTCCCTTAGAACCGTGCAGGCTATCACCTGAGAGGGGAGGGTAACGTTGAAGGGAAGGCGCACCTTGTTTATCTCCCTTACCACCTCTTCCGTTGCTATAAGGACTCCCACCCTTAACCCTGCCAGACCTATCTTGGAAAGGGTCCTCAAAACTACCGTATCCGACCTTTTCAGGCTGTCTTCTAAGAAGGTCTCCCCGCTGTAGCTGTAGTAGGCTTCGTCCACAACAACCACCACACCTTGGTTTCTTATCTTCTCAATAGCTTCCCTTGAGAATAGATTTCCTGTTGGGTTGTTTGGATAGGAGAAGAAAGCAAGGGAGACTTTTTCCGAAGATATTACCTTCAAACTTTCGGGAAGGTCTATATCAAAGTTCTTTCCGAGTGGAACCGTATAAACGGGTCTCCCGAATACACGGGATCCTATTTCATACATAGGAAAGGTGGGAACAGGTATGTAAACCCCTTCGGAGAATTCACCTACTATGATGGAGAGGTAGTAGATAAGCTCATCAGAGCCGTTTCCCAGAACGATATTTTTAGGATCAATCCCCCAAAACTCCCCTATAGCCTCCCTCAGCTCCCCCGCCTCCGGATCTGGATAGAGGGATAGATTTACTTTCTTTAACCTCTCCGCTATCTTTACCTTCAGGTCTTCGGGTAAATCGTAAGGTAGCTCATTTGAAGAGAGCCTAACCTTAGCGGGAGTGGTTTCCGTTTTGTAAGGCTTTAACTTTTTTAACCTTTCCGAAAACATTAAGAAGAAGCGGTTTCTGTCTGCTCTCCCACCTCTTCCTTTTCAGCCTCCTCTGCCTTTCTGAGATACATCTCCAGTTCAGCTACCGTGCACTCTTGGAGTTTGTCCTCCAATATACCCCTGATGAGTCTGTTGAGCTTTTTATCATCTCCCATAGCTATACCGTTGAATATGGAGTAGAGCCTCTTGGGCATTGAAATGCACACCTTCTTGTATCTGGGTCCGCCCCTTTTCTTGGACCTCCTTGCCATATTTACACCTCCTTTGGTTTTTTTAACTTTTATATTTTAGCCCTTTTTCACTTAATTTTCAAATTTTTTATTGAACTCTATCGCATGATTTATCAATTCACAGTATATCCTGAAAGGCGTAAGGATAACCAAAACCTCCTTACTTATCTGAGGGACGTAGCAGGCATCTGCAAGTTTATCCTTTAAAATTTCAAGTTTAGCATTTATCCTGCTTACCAGATCTAACCTTTCAAGCTCCCTGCTAATTTCGTCGGGAATATTTGAAAGAAAAGTAAGGTCAAAGTTAAATATCTCGTATTCATCGTAGAGGTTTTCAAGGGTTTCCGAAAGAAGGTTCAAAAAGTCATCTTCAAGTCTGCTCAAGAAATCCTTTACAAACTTTCTATCTTCATCGTTTAGTAGTGCGTCCGACAGAAGGCGGGCTTCCTCTATATCCGCCTTTATCTCCGCCCTTATACCGGTGAGCATGTCTATATTGAAGCGAAGAAGCCTATCGTAAAGAAAAACCCTCTTTACCGCCTCTATCCTATTCATTCATGTTTTATTTTCTTCCCTACGACCGTCTGTTGCAAGGGAATGCTCACTCCAAAACCACTACTCTGTTTTTTCCCTTCCTCTTCGCCTTATACATTGCTTTATCCGCTTTCTCTATGGTTTCAAGAAGAGATCCCGTAAAGGGTGCCACCCCTACGCTGACGGTGATTTTCATCTTGGGTTTGTCCTCAAAATGTATCTTTTCCACACTCTTTCTTATCCTCTCCGCTATCCCAAGGGCTTCCTCCTTACTTACCCTGTGGAGAATAACAACTATCTCCTCCCCTCCGTAGCGGATGACGTTATCGTATGCTCTCACGTTCCGAACCACGGTATCCGCTACCTTCTTTAACACCTTATCCCCGAATACGTGCCCGTAGGAGTCGTTTATCTTCTTAAAGTTGTCTATGTCTATCATCAAAACGTATATTCCCTCCGCCCTTCTCTTGGCAAGCTTTTGATTTAGGTAATCAAGGACCCTCCTGTTTTCAAGGCCGGTAAGGGGGTCTATAAGGGCGAAGCGGGGTAGTCCTTTGAGTATGTCGGTGCCCGTTATTATCCCTACGAGTATACCTTCATCGTTTACAACCGGCAGGTGCTCTATCCCCTTTTCTTCAAAGATCCTTATGGCTTCTATTACGGGTTCGTCTTCGTGAATGGTTATAAGCTCGTATTTTTCAAGGATCTCTATAAGCTCGCTTATCGGACTGTCCAGCTTGCCGTGGTAGATGGCTGAGATGATATCCTTGTGGGTTATTATGTTCACGGGTTTCCTTGAGAAGTTGTCTATCACAACGACGCTCCCTATCCCGTAGGACTCCATCAGGTCTATGGCTTCCCTTACGGTGTTCTCCGGACTGCAAACTATGGGATTACAAACCATAAGCTCTTTAACTTTTGGAGTCTCCGTCACCTCAGTATCCCCTTTACCTCCTCAAGGAGTTTATCTATCTCCTCCTTCGTCCTCTTTTCGGTCACAGCTATCAGGAGGATGTCTTCCATATCTGTGGGAATACCTAACATGAAACCCCTCTCAAGCAATTTCCTCCACAGATCTTTGGCTCCTTTTATCTTTAAGGGGAACTCCCACAGATGCTTTCCGGAGAAAACCTCTTCAAACCCCAAGGAAATAAGCCTCTCCTTTAAATAGTATGCCTTAGACAGGCTCTGACGTGCTACCTCCCTCAGTCCTTCCTTTCCCAAAAGACAGAGGTAAAGGAGGTTCGCAAGAGCCATAAGGTTTTGATTGGTGCATATGTTTGAGGTTGCTCTCTCCCTTCTTATGTGCTGTTCTCTGGTTTGAAGGACGAGGGTAAAAGCCCTTTTACCTTCTATATCCTCCGCCATGCCTACCAATCT
>WFYH01000244.1 GCA_015490215.1 Aquificaceae bacterium | reverse complement strand
TAGGTGCGCAGATTGAGGTATGCCCTTCTTGCAAAGTTAAATCCATAAAGCAAGCTCTGCAGATAGCAAAGGACGGGGACACCATTCTGGTTAAGGGAGGACTTTACCGAGAAGGCGGTCTTATAGTTGACAAATCCGTAAAGCTCATAGGAGATGGCATGCCCACATTGGACGGTGAGGGGAAGTATGAAGTTCTCAAGGTGGTGGCGGACAACGTTACGGTGAAGGGTTTTAGGATAATAAATTCGGGAAGGAGCGAAATAGAGGACATAGCCGGGCTAAAGGTGGAGGACGCAAAGGGATGCCTTATAGAGGGAAACGTCTTTGAAAACAACTTTTGGGCTATATACCTTGCAAACGTGGAAAACTGCAGGGTGGTGGGCAACAGAATAGTCGGTCCGGGAAAGGGAACTGCCGTGAGTTCGGGGAACGGTATACACCTTTGGAAGTGTAAAAACATAGAAGTTGTTGGAAACATAGTTATCAAGCACAGGGACGGAATCTACCTCGAGTTTGCGGAGGACAGCCTCATAAAGGACAACGTGGTTGAAGAGAACTGGAGATACGGGCTTCACTTTATGTTTTCCCACAGGAACAGCTACATAGGAAACGTCTTCAGGAGAAACGGGGCTGGCGTGGCTGTTATGTATACGAAGAGGGTTCTGATGAAGGGAAACAGGTTTGAACACAACTGGGGGAGCGCCTCTTACGGACTGCTTCTGAAAGCCATTGACGACAGCGTGGTTGTAAACAATATCTTCCTGAAGAATACTGCAGGTATACTTATGGACGAATGTCAGAGAACAAAGGTGATAGAAAACGACTTTGTGGAAAACGGCTGGGCTTTGAGAGTGTGGGGAAACTCGTGGGGAAACACCATAGCCCGCAACAACTTTATAGCCAATTCCTTTGATGTGGGAACCAACACCTCAATAAACCCCAACAAGATAGAGGGAAACTACTGGAGCGCCTACAAGGGTTACGACCTTGACGGGGACGGCTTCGGGGACGTTCCCTATAGACCGGTTAAGCTCTTTTCATACATAGTTGAGAACAACCCTTCCGCCATTGTTCTTTTGCGCAGTTTCTTCGTGCAGATCCTGAATGTGGTGGAGGATGCAATCCCCGTTATAGTTCCCCTTGAGGTCAAGGACGACAAACCGAGGATGAGGGCGGTAAAGTGGCGCTGATAGAGGTGGTAAACCTGAAAAAGAGGTATAAGAAAAACTTCGTTCTTAAAGGTGTGAACTTGACAATTGACGGCGGGGAGGTGGTAGCAGTGTTGGGCCCCAACGCCTCCGGGAAGACGACCCTTCTGAAGAGCATACTGGGTCTCGTTGTTCCCACAGAGGGGGAGATAAGGGTAAAGGGTGTAAAAGTGACAGCGAGCTTTGAATACAGGAAGTTCATAGGCTACATGCCCCAAGAACCCAAGTTTCCTGAAAATGTAAGGGTAAAGGACCTTATAGATCTGATCTGCGACCTTCGGGAGGAACGCCCCGAGGAAAACCTTAAAAGGTTGATAAATTCCTTTTCCTTGGAACCCCACATGGACAAACTCCTTAAGAACCTCTCGGGCGGAACCAAGCAGAAGGTAAATGCGGTGCTGGCCTTTGCCTTTGAACCAGATATCCTCATTCTTGACGAACCTACCGCAGGTCTTGATCCCCTCTCTACAACACGCCTTAAGGACGAAATCTTGAGGAGTAAAGAGAAAGGGAAGGCTGTTATCCTTACATCCCACGTTATGAGCGATGTAGAAGAGGTAGCGGACAGGATAGTTTTTCTCATAGAGGGAACGGTGAAGGTGGACGGTTCGGTGGAAGAGATAAAGGAAAGAACCGGAGAGAAAACGGTGGAAAGGGCACTTGCCAAAATTTTGGAGGAGAGCCTTGTTTAAGGTTTACAAACTCTTCTTAACGGACATAAAGCACCTCTTTAAGGTGAAGGTGCTTTGGCTTTACATGGCTCTTCTCTTAATCTCCTCCGCAGGGCTTTCTTACTTGAGCGACGATCCGGGAAAGGTTCTTCTCAGCCTTTTGAACATTTCCTTAGTTGTGGTTCCCCTCTTTAGTGCCTTCTTCAGCATTTCTTACCTTTACGACTCACGAAGCTTTATAGAGCTTCTCCTTTCCCAACCCGTGGGTAGAGGGCACATCTTTTGGGCTAAGTTTTTGTCGGTAAGTGCGGTGGTGGTGGGCTTCTTCGCCGTAGGGATAGCCCTTCCCCTGATAAGACCTTTCTGGGAGTCGGAGCTTCTGGGAGAGCTTTTCATGTTTCTGATCTCGGGATTTCTTTTGGGTTTGATCTTCATAGCGGTGGCGTTTCTTATAGGCGTAGCCTTTGAAGACAGGGTAAAAGGAATAAGCCTTCTCCTTGTGGTGTGGCTTTATCTGTCCTTACTTCACGACGGGCTGATACTTCTCGTTATATACCTCTTCAGG
>WFYH01000243.1 GCA_015490215.1 Aquificaceae bacterium | reverse complement strand
TATAATAGCGTTCTTCTCCTCTGCCAGCCTCCTGACTTCTTTCTGAAGCCTTTCTATCTCTTCCCTTGAAAGCTCCTTCTCCTCGGACATCTGCAGGGTCACACCCATGCCTTCCTCCTAAAAACTTCGGAAGTATAACTAATTTGGTAAGTTAATGCACTTTTTGCAAGGGAGCGGTCGGTTAAACTTTAACCTAAGGTGTCCAGTCATTGTTAATGATCCTTTCATTTTACCCGATGGGTTCTTGGACAAAACAAAGCCCTTGACCAACTGGGTGAGGAGGGTTTCAGCGGACGCAAAAAGACCCCCGACGTGTGGGTTCCAAAGGATTTTGGAATTTTCCCGGTGGAGTGAGGGATATCTCTAAGATCTTTCACGCTCCTTTAACAGGGAAAGGATCTCTTCCACGATCTGCTGGGATGTCTTGGAGGTGTTGTCTATTATGATCGCTCCCTCGGGAGGTCTGAGGGGCGCCACTGCCCTGTTTTTATCCCTTTCGTCTCTATCTAAAATCGCTTTAAGAACTTCCTCGTAAGATATATCCTTTCCCATAGCTCTGAGCTGTTCTACCCTTCTGCGGGCACGCTCTTTTGGGTCTGCGGTTACAAAGATCTTAAGCTCCGCTTCGGGAAATATGACCGTTCCTGCATCCCTTCCCTCAACGACTGCATCCTTGCCTTCTAAAAGTCTTCTGAAAAGGCTGTTTAGGTATTCCCTTAGCTCCTTTAAAGTGGCTACCTGAGAGGCAACTCTGCCTACCTCCTCCGTTGTCAAAAGATCGTTAACTTTTTCGTGCTCAACCCATACATCTGTCCGCCCTACTAAGGGTTCTATTTTGATTTTCTCAAGGAGGGGTTTGAGTTTTTCCCACGAGGGTTCATCATTTGGAAAATTTTTCATCCACAGATAGGCGCATACCCGGTAGCCGAGACCCGTTTCAAGGTATAAAAAACCGAGCTTTTCTGAGAGCATCCTAGCTACTGTGCTTTTACCACTTCCGGCGGGACCGTCTATGGTTATCTTCATTGCAGTTCTATCCCGCCAGAAGATATACCCCTGAGCTTGAGCTCAAGATCTGCGGGCTTGGAAGCGTAAAGTAGTGCGGTGTGGAAGTCAATAAGTCCCTTACGATAAAGTTCTTCTAGGTGCTGGTCAAAGGTCTGGGTTCCGTAAGCGGCTCTCCCTTTAGCTATAAGGTCGGGTATCTCCTCAAGTCTGTCAGGATCAAGGAGTGCCTCCCTTATGGCACCCGTGTTTATGAGGATTTCAACCGCCGGGACAGCTCCCTTTTTATCCGCCCTCGGAAGGAGCCTTTGGGAAAATATAGCCACCAACGTGCCGGCAAGCATCTGGCGTATCTGGTCTCTCAGCTCCATTTTGAACATACCTATTATCCTGTTTACAGTCTCCTTAGCGTCCAATGTGTGTAGGGTTGAGAGAACCAAGTGACCTGTCTCCGCCGCCTGTAGGGCTATTTCGGCAGTCTCCGTGTCCCTTATCTCACCTACCATGATTATGTCCGGATCTTCTCTCAGGGCAGCCCGCAGCCCCCTTGCAAAACTTTGGGTGTCAAGACCTACCTCCCTTTGGACTATGAAGCAGTTTTTGTCCCTGAGGAGATACTCTATGGGGTCCTCTATGGTAACGATTACCCTTTTGAGCTTTTTGTTTATCTCCTCTATTATTGACGCAAGGGTGGTTGACTTACCGGATCCGGTGGGACCTGTCACCAATACAAGTCCCTTGCTTGCGTTCATTACGGTTTTGAGCATAACCTCGGGTAGGTTGAGGGTGTTGAAAGGAGGTATTTCAAAGGGAATGACCCTAAAAGCCATCCCTGCGGTTCCCCTTTGTTTGTAGATGTTCACCCTGAAGCGGGAAACTTTAGGAAGGGAGTAGGAAAGGTCCACCTCTCCGAACTCTTCAAATTCCTTTCTTTTTCCCTCGTTGTTACCGATAACTTGGTCAAAGAAAAACTGAAAGTGCTCTGCATCTATTACGGGGAAGTCCTCATCAACTACGAGCTTTTTGTGGATCCTGTAAACGGGCTTTGCCCCAACCTTTATGTGAATATCTGAAGCCTCAAGATCCAGAGCCTTCTTGAGTATCAGCTGTAACAAGCCCTGCTGCCTCCTTGATCTTATTTTCTATCTCTTCCATTATTTTAGGGTTTTCCTGAAGGAACTTCTTAACCTGCTCCCTTCCCTGTCCGAGGCGCGTGTCCCCGTAGCTATACCAAGCACCGCTCTGGTTGATAATACCCATTTCCAAAGCAAGGTTTATAAGATCACATATTTTGCATATCCCCTCTCCGTATATGATTTCGAACTCCGCCTCTTTGAAGGGTGGAGCAAGCTTGTTTTTGACAACCTTTACCTTCACCTTGTAGCCTATCCTCTGGTTGTTGCTGTCTTTGACGTCTCCTAGTCTGCGAACCTCAAGCCTCATATCGGAGAAGAATTTAAGTGCCCTTCCGCCCGGTGTGGTCTCCTGAACACCACCGTAACCGAAGGTTTGACCGATTTTTTCTCTAAGCTGGTTTATGAATATCAGAGCTGTATCACTCTTGTGCACCGCACCCTTGAGCTTCCTGAGAGCCTGAGCCATAAGGCGTGCCTGTTTACCCACTTGGGCATCACCTATGTCACCCTCAAGCTCGTCTTTGGGGACGAGAGCGGCTACCGAGTCCACCACAATAACGTCTACCGCACCGCTGTTTACAAGGGACTCCGCTATTTCAAGAGCCTGCTCACCGTAGTCTGGCTGAGATATATACAGGTTGTCCAAGTCAACGCCTATGCTCTCCGCATACTTAGGATCAAGGGCATGCTCCGCATCTATGAAAACAGCCACACCGCCCCTCTTTTGAGCTTCGGCTATGACGTGGAGAGCAAGGGTAGTCTTTCCGGAGGATTCCATACCGAAGATCTCTATTATCCTTCCCCTCGGAATTCCTCCCACCCCTGTGGCTATGTCAAGAGAAAGGGCGCCTGTGGGTATAACCTCTACCTTTTCCCTCTGGGCTACGGACTTGAGGGTCATTATTATTCCTTTGCCGAACTTCTTTTCTATGCTCTTTAGGGATTTCTCAAGAACCTCCTTTTTGGCTTGGGGAGCTTCTTTAGTTGCCTGCGCCATTTCTTACACCTCCACTATTCTGGGAACCACGAAGAAACCCTTTTCCTTTTGAGGTGCGTTCATAAGGGCTTCCTCTTGGAAGAAGGTCTCTCCGGAAACGTCCTCCCTCATGGGCGTTTTTTCAAATTCGGGTGTGAAGGGTTCCACACCGCTTGTGTCCACCTCTTCAAGTTGGCGGACGAAGCTGATTATGTCCTTAAATTGTGAGCTGAAGGTTTCTACCTCCTCTTCCGAAAGCTTTATACGGGCAAGACCGGCTATCTTCAGAACCCAATCCCTTCCTATATCCATGATCCTTAATAATATAACCCGAGTTGCGAGTAACCAAAGAAACCTCTGGCTGCTTTTTTTTAAGGGAATTACAGTAGCCCTTTCCTCCTATAATGACTAGAGCTTTGCAGGCAGGGATAACCTTTTTCAGGTAAGAGTCGTAGGGCTTTTTGACACATTCAATTTTGAAAGCAGTTTTTCTCAGGAGGGTGGTATCAGCTATTAGGAAAGCTCTATGGGGAGAGCTTAAAAAGTAGCTGGTGTGAGAGGGAATGGATTAAGGGGAGGAGGTTGAAGTTGGAGGATTTAAGGAATCTTGAGAGAGTGGAAGCAGGGTAGGTAGGCGAGGGAAGGTGTGGAGAGGATATGAGAAGGTATTAAGAAAAGAGGGAATTTTTGGGAGGGCTTTTTATCAACTTGAGTGCTCCTCTGCTAACCGGTGCAAAACTTTGGTAATATAATCCTGAGTTATAAGGCGTGTTAAAACTTGGGATTATGGAAGGGATGGAGAAACTTTTTGTATACGGAACCCTCAAAAAGGGTTTTGGGAACCACTCTTACTTGAAGGGAGCAAGGTTTTTAGGTAGGGCAAGGACAAAGCACCGATACGCCTTATACGAGGATGGTGTTCCCTTTCTGGTAAAGACTCCCCCGATAGCTCAGGTAAAGGGAGAGGTATACGAGGTAAGCGAGGAGATTTTAGAAAGGATAGACAAGCTGGAAGGTCACCCCACGGTTTACAGGAGGGAAAAAATAGAGGTTGTTATGGAAGAGAACGGAAAGGTAGTGAAAGCTTGGGTGTATTTATTCCCGTATGCAAGGGGGAAGCTGATCAGGGACGGGGAGTTTAAATAGAGCACTCTCTTAATGAAGAAAAAATAGCAGGGGTGAGGTTACAACCTTCCCTCATACGCCTTTTGATACAACTCTCTCACGTCATCAAGGGTTGGTTCTACTGGATTGATCATGAAGGAGTGTCTTGCCAACATGTAAACGTCCTCCGTCAGCCTGTCAAGTATACCTTCTTCTACACCTATATCTTTTAAAGTGAGGGGCAGATCTATCCTCTCTATGAACTTCACCAAGGCATCCACCGCTCTGTGGGGTTTTTCCTCTTCACCCATCAGCTTGGCAAAGAGGGCATACTTTTCGGGGTTCCCCTTGAAGTTGAACTCGGTTATATAGGGAGCTAAAACCGCAAGACCCAAGCCGTGGGCAACCTGCGGGTAGTGGGCGGATACGGGGTGTTCCATGGCATGTATCAGGGCGACACCCATATGGTCAATGGCTATACCCGCAAGCATCGCCGCATAAGCCATCTTTTCCCGTGCCTCGTAGTTTTCCGGCTCCTCTACCGCAACCGGTAGCCAACGGGATATAAGCTCTATCGCCCTAAGGGCATACTCCTCCGCCATGAAGTTTTCCGCCCTGTTTGTCAAAGACTCAAGGGCGTGGGTGAGGGCATCAAAGCCCGTTATTGCGGTAAGCTCGGGGTTCATGGTTAGTGTCAGTTCGGGGTCTATGATCGCCACCTTAGGGTAGTTGAGGCTGTGGGAGATAACGAGCTTCTCCTTTCTGATAGGGTTTGTGATCACCGAATATCTGTCCACCTCGCTTCCGGTGCCCGCAGTTGTGGGTATGCATATGACCGGTCTGTTTAGGTAGGGGATAAGGCGGGGACCTTCCGGATACTTCACATAGTCCCAAGCAGATCC
>WFYH01000242.1 GCA_015490215.1 Aquificaceae bacterium | reverse complement strand
TTGAAGACTTCATAAAGCGTCTTGACCTAAGAATAACGGAATTACGTCTGAACATAAAAGGTCTTGACAGGGAAGCTACAGAAGAGGTTATAAACGCTATAAAGCAGAACTTAAGCGATGTCGGAACCTATGCGGTGGACGTGACCACCGGTGAGCTGATTGTAAAAGACAGGGGTTCGGTAATCAGGAAATACGGATCCTCTTGGGAAAACTTCATAGCGGAGAAGAAAAGGGAAATTGAGGAAGGAAAGAAAAAAAGAAATCCCATAACACGGGTCTTTTTCCTCAAGAATATAGATGTTTACAGGGCAAGAGAACTTATATCTCCCTACATAACCGAAACGACCTTTCTTACCGAGTCTCCCTCTTTTAACGCCTTGGTGATTACAGACTACCCCGAAAACATAGCTAAGTTTGAAGAGGTTCTCAAAGAGTTTCTAAAAGACACTCCCACCGCCCGTAAACCTGTTACAAAGATTTTTTACCTCAAATACATCTCCCCAGAGGAGTTCCTTGAACTTATAAGACCTCTCCTTTCGGAAGCCGGTAAGGTGCTCAGAGGAGCCGCTGAAATTCGCAGAGTTATAGAAGAAAGACCTTCAGGAGGACTTACGACAAGGGTAAAAGAGGTAACAATAAGAGAAGAGAAGGAAGTTTTACCTATACTCAGAGAGTTCAATGCGATTATGATAACGGACTATCCGGAAGTTATAGACAAGATAAAGGAGCTTTACAAAGACTACATAAGCGAAATTCCCCCGCAGGTGAAAATAGAAGCCCGCATCTTGGAGGTTCGAAAGGAAGTTCTAAAGGAACTCGGTATAAACTGGTCGGCTTTGCTATCACGGGCTAGGGTTTTGGAAAATTGGTCTGCGGGTGCGGGTGTAAACGTAGGTGTGGGTTCTCCCGGGTCACCCGTGCCGGGTCTGAGCGATACATCTGGCGGTATACTGACCTTTACCTACTCTAAAGGATACCTTAACGCTTTGAACCTCAGGCTTTCCGCCTTTGAGAGAATAGGTAAGATCAAAGCTCTCGCAAAGCCTACGGTGGTAACCATAAGCGGTAAAACAGCCGTAATCAAGCAGGGTCAGGAGATACCCTATCAGACTACTATAGTAGCCGGCGGTGGAGCTGCTGCTAATATACTTTTCAAAGAGGCGGTTCTGAAGCTTGAAGTGACTCCGATTATCTCTCCGGACGGTAGGATACTAATGGACATAGTGATAACACAAGATACACCGGGGGTAGAAACGCCCGTAGGACCCGCTATAAACACAAAGCAGGTTTCCACAAAGGTTATAGTTAAGGACGGAGACACGGTTGTAATAGGAGGTATAATTGATACGCTGGATAGGAAAACCACCGAGGGTGTTGCGGGTCTTGTGAGAATTCCGATCCTTAAGTGGCTCTTCGGTCAGGAAACCAAAGAGCTTCAAGATATTGAGCTTCTCATATTTATAACTCCCACGATACTTACCGAGTGAGTATGCTTGCCAAGAGGATAATACCCTGCCTTGATGTGGACAAAGGAAGGGTCGTTAAGGGGGTTAAGTTTCTTAATCTGCGGGATGCGGGGGATCCCGTTGAGGTGGCAAAACGCTACGAGGAGGAGGGTGCGGACGAGCTTGTATTCCTTGACATAACCGCCTCCGCAGAGGGAAGGGAGATAATGCTGGACGTGGTTAAAAGGGTTGCCGAAACAGTATTCATGCCCTTCACCGTAGGGGGAGGTATAAGAAGCGTTGAGGATATGAGAGCACTCTTGGAAGCCGGAGCGGACAAGGTATCTATAAACACCAGCGCCGTAAAGAATCCCCAACTGGTGTATGAGGGAGCGGTTCGGTTCGGATCTCAGTGCATAGTTGTTGCCATAGATGCTAAGAGGAAAGGAAGTTCTTGGGAGGTTTATATAAACGGCGGTCGAACGCCTACAGGTCTTGATGTGGTGGAATGGGCAAAGAAGGTTGAAAGCCTTGGAGCAGGGGAGATACTCCTTACCTCCATGGACAGGGACGGAACCAAAGAGGGTTACGATGTGCAGCTGTGCAGGGCAGTTTCCGAAGCTGTAAGCATCCCGGTCATAGCCAGCGGCGGAGCGGGAGCAAAAGAGCACTTCTATGAGGTTTTCACCGAGGGCGGAGCGGATGCGGGTCTTGCCGCTTCTTTGTTCCACTTCAGGGAGCTTAGCATACCCGAGCTGAAAAGATATCTTAAAGAAAGGGGAATTCCCGTAAGACTCGGTTAGATCCTAAGGGCTTATAATTGTCTTTGCCCCCGATGCTCAAGAAATACCTCCTTCTGCCGGTTTTCATAGGAGTATCCGCCGGTATATTTGCGGTTCTATTCGTTTATGCCATAGAGTTTGTCACAAAGATAGTTCTGGAGGGAATTGTAGGCTACCTTCAGCCGTTGCCTGCAGGTGAAGGGGCAAGAGAAACCTTTACCTTTTTTCCCGAAAGGTGGTTCCTCCTGCCGATAACGGTAGCTCTCGGAGGATTGATATCGGGCATCCTCACCTACAGCCTCTCTCCGGAGTCCGCAGGGGTCGGAACCGACGCCGCAATAAAAGCCTACCATCACAAAAAGGAGCTTTCTCTGAAGGCGTCCTTGGTCAAGCTGATAACATCCGCCATAACCATAGGAACGGGTGGAACCTCCGGAAGGGAAGGACCGATTGCCCTCATAGGGGCGGGTGTCGGTTCCACACTGGGAAGACTCTTTAAACTGAAGGAAAAAGAAAGAAGGGTAGCTTTAGCTATAGGTTTGGGGGCTGGAATATCCGCCATCTTTAAAGCACCCCTTGCGGGAGCTATCATAAGTGCGGAGGTCTTCTTTAAGAAGGACTTTGATATAGAAACCCTCATTCCCGGTTTTATAGCTTCGGTGACCTCCTACAGCGTTTTCGGAATGGTTTTCGGTTTTCATCCTATATTTTCCTCGGAGATTCCTAAGTTAATTAATCTCCAGCCTATTTCCATACTCGCCTACCTCGGGCTTGGTCTCGTTTGTGCGGTGGCGGTGAGAGTCTTTGTATCTACTTTTTTCAGAGTCAGCACGCTTTTTAGGGATATGAAAATCCCTCCCTACCTGAAACCCGCCTTGGGAGGCTTTGTAGCCGGCTTGGTGGGTGCCTCGGTTCCGATAGCGATAGGTAACGGTTACGGCTGGCTCCAACTTATTCTTGACGGAGAGCTGACGGATCCGATCCTGACCTCGCTCGGAGCGGTGGCGGTCATGCTCGGTGTTTCCTTCACCATAGGATCCGGCGGTTCAGGAGGTGTCTTCGGTCCGTCGGTAATGATAGGGGGGCTGGTGGGAGCTACCTACAGTCTGGCTTTAAATAAACTCTACGGGATCGGGCTTCACGTTCCCTCCTTTACCATTGTAGGTATGGTTTCCCTGTTTGCCGGTGCTGCAAAGGCACCCCTTTCAACCCTAATCCTGATAGCAGAAATGACGGGAGGTTACGAGCTTCTGGTTCCAGCCATGGTGTCGGTGTCCGTTTCCTACTTTTTGAGCGGTAAAAGGAGCATATTCCCCAGCCAAGTTGATACAAGAATAGACTCTCCCGCCCACTTGGACGAGTGGGGTTTATACATACTTGAAAAGCTGAAAGTTAAGGACTACATGAGCAAACCTCTGACCGTCAGACCCCACGATACGGTGGAAACAGCTTATAACCTCATGACGAGAGAACTTATAGGCGGTGTGCCCGTTGTAGAGGATGGGAAACTGGTGGGTATAGTCACGAGAGGTGACATAATAAAACTTCCCGAGGAGGATAGGAAAAGGATAAGGATAGGGGAAGTCATGACCACAAGACTTGTAACCATAAACCCCACGGACACTCTTGCGGAGGCTTTTCGCCTGATGATAAGCAGGGGCGTAGGGCGCCTGCCTGTTGTGGACGAAAGGGACGGGAAGAAGCTTGTAGGCATAATAGCAAGGGCGGATATAGGAAAGGCAATAAGGGAGTGGTCTTAGAACTCCTCTATGGTGTATTCAACCTCGGTGCCGTCAAAGGCTTCAAAGGTAAAGGTATTCCCTCTTCTTTCCTTGACGTAATTGGGAAGCAGAGGAACTTTTCCCTTCCCTCCCGGCAGGTCAACCGCATAGGTGGGAATGCCCATACCCGAGATTTTACCTCTCAGAAACCTCATTATTTCAAACCCCTTATCCAGAGAAGTTCTGAAGTGTATCGCTCCCTTTATAGGGTCGCAGTGGAAGAGGTATTGGGGCTTTACCTTTATCTTTAAAAGCTTCCGGAAAAGCTCCAACATGGTTTGGGGATCGTCATTTACTCCCTTGAGCAGAACCGTTTGGTTGTTTACGGGGATGCCTCTTTTCAAAAGCCTGTCCACGGCTTCCTCCGCCAGCTCGGTTACCTCTTTGGGATGGTTGAAGTGGGTGTTTATCCAGATGGGGGAATACCTCTCAAGCAAATCAAGAAGCTTGTCGTCAAAAAACCTTTGGGGCGCGAGGACGGGCAGGCGTGTCCCAAACCTTATTATCTCTACGTGCTTTATCTCTCTGAGCTTCTTCAAGAGGTATTCAAGCTTTTCAAGACCTACGCTCAAAGGTTCCCCTCCCGAAATCAGAATGTCTCTAACCTCCTCATGTTTGCGGATGTAGTCAACGATTTCATCTATCTGTTTGTAGGTGAGGGTTTTCTCCCCGTTTGCGAAGATACGCTTTCTCATACAGTGCCTGCAGTAAACGGCGCAGAAAGTGGTCAGCCTGATTAGAACCCTGTCGGGGTATCTGTGGGTAAGTCCGTAGATGGAACCTTCCTCTTTTAGGGCATCAGGTTCGCCGTGGCTTTGTATTTTCTCATCAACCTCAACTTTTCTGGGCACCGCCTGAAGTCTGATGGGATCCTGCGGGTCATCTGGATCTATAAGGGAAAGGTAGTAGGGCGTTATAGCCATCGGATACAGACCTTTCGTCAGCCTTATCCCTTCCTCTTCCTCGGGTGTGAGCTTTAAAAATCTTTTAAGCTCGGAGAGAGTCTTTATCCTATTTCTTATTTGCCAACCGTAGTCTCTCCAACCTTTTCCCATGCCAAGCCCACAACCGGGATACCCCAGCGGTCTGCCAATTCCAAGAATTCCTCCTTGCGGGAGATATAAACCTTGCCCGCTTCCAAAAATAGGGCGTCTGCTTTAACTTCCCTCAAAAGCTCCAAAGTCTCCAAGCCTACCACGGGGACGTCTATTCTAAAGTCCTGCTTTTTCCGGGCAACCTTTACCACCCTTATCCCCTTGCCCGCTATCTTAGCACCCCTTCTGATAGTCTCTTGGGTTCCCTCCATTGCCTCAACAGCCACCACAGCCCTGTTCTTGACCACCAAGGTCTGCCCTACATCAAGCTGGGCTATCTCCTTTGCGATTGGAAAGGCAAACCTCCCGTCCTCAAGGGCTTCCACAGAAGGCTTCTTTCTAGTCATCTGTCCTTCTTCGGCAAGCAGAGGCTGAAGGTAGGGCTTGGGATCTACAAACTCAAAGCCCTCTTCCTCCAAAACCTCCATGAAGGTCCTTATAAGGGTAGCGGGTTTTCTGTCCCCTGCCCTGCGAAGGATCTGAAAGGCTTTCGTGTCAAATTGAAAGATTGAGGTGTAAAGGAGTTTGGGTTCAAACTTTCCGAGCATGACAATCTTTTTTACACTTTCTTTTTTAAGGATTTTTATGAGCTTGCCCACCTTTCCTATGGAAATGGTCTCATGAACAGGTGCAAGGTCGGTGATACCCTTTACCCCGACAAC